>JAAAPH010000225.1 GCA_009908415.1 Bacteroidota bacterium | reverse complement strand
CCTGGGCGCCGCCATCTTCAGCGCCGTCCACTACGTCGGGCCTTTCGGCGACGCGTTCACCCTGGCGTCGTTCTCCTTCCGCTTCCTGTTTGGCCTCGCCCTCAACGGCCTCTTCCTGTGGCGCGGCTTTGGCGTAGCGGCCTGGACGCACGCCCTCTACGACGTAATGCTGGTGGTGGGTCTGCTCGGATGAACCGGACGATTTGGCAGAGCACAGCGCCGAAACAGATCGGGAAAACCATGAAATCGGCGACCGACCGTGAAACGCAGCGCCCAAATGGCAGTGAGAGTGCGTAGGTACACCCTTTGCCGGATCAAGGAGCCGGAAGCCCCCATTACTGAACAGACGAAAGATCATCCACCATGAACATGTTTCGCACTGCGGCCTTGATGGCCGTCATGATTGTGCTGTTTGCGCTGATCGGCCGGGCCATTGCCGGGCCGGGCGGCATGATGATCGCCTTCCTGTTTGCGATCGGCCTCAACTTCTTCAGCTACTGGTTTAGTGACAAGATCGTGCTGAAGATGTACGGCGCGGAAGAGGTGTCGCGCCAAGACGCACCGGAACTGGTGGACATGGTGGACCGCCTGCGCCAGCGGGCCGGCCTGCCGATGCCGCGCGTTTGCATCATGCCGAGCGACAACCCGAACGCGTTTGCGACGGGCCGCAACCCGGAGCATGCCGTCGTGGCCGTGACCGAAGGCATCATGCGCTCCCTCGACCGGGATGAACTGGCCGGCGTGATCGCGCACGAACTGGCCCACATCGAGAACCGCGACATCCTGACTTCGTCCATCGCGGCGACGCTCGCCTCGGCCATTACGCTGCTCGCGCAGTTTGGCTTCTACTTCGGCGGGCGCGACCGCGGCGGCCTCATCGGATCGCTGCTCATGCTGATCCTCGCGCCCATCGCGGCCACGCTCATCCAGACGGCCATCTCGCGCACCCGCGAGTTCGCCGCCGACCGCGACGGCGCGCGCATCAGCGGGAACCCGCGCGGACTGGCGAATGCGCTGGCGCGCCTGCAGCAGGGCGCCGAGGCCCGGCCCATGCAGGCGTCGGCCAACACCGAGAACACAGCACACATGTTCATCGTGAACCCGTTCGCCGGGGCGATGAGCGGCCTCGCCAACCTGTTCTCCACGCACCCGCCCACCGAAGAGCGCATCGAGCGCCTCAACGAGATGGCGCAGACCGGCGAGTTTTGAGACGCTGGGATACGGCGCGGGCCCCGCGCGCCGAGACCATGCGACAAGATGAGAGCGCATGGCTCATGCAACAGTTAGGTGGGTTTTGCGCCTGCCCAGCGGCTGACTGGGGCCGGCCCGCATCGTTGCCCGTCGTCTCGGCGCGAGGGGAAGCGGGCTGCGTCCGCCGGAAAAAACCAGCATCGCGACGTGCCGACGTCTCTGATGGGCATGGAAGGGGTGGTCGGGGGCATTACACTTTTCGGGCGAAAGGCTATATCTTGACATGCACTCGGTACCAGGCCGCCGCTCGCGATGCACACGATGTTTCTTCGGTGAAGCGGTCTTGTGCCAGTTGATCCCCCTGCCGTCCATCCTTCCCCTGTCGATTATGTGGAATAATCTTTCGAGTATCCTCACCGCGAGAGTGCTCGCCCTTGGCGTGATCCTGCTATGGGCGGGTATGGAAGTAGCGTCTGCTCAAGAGCGGGCCGTGTCGGGCCAAGTCACGGACGCCGACACCGGAGAGCCGTTGCCGAGCGTCAATATTCGCGTCGAGGGCACGATGACAGGCACGACCACCGACGCGCAGGGGGCGTACCGGATCACGGTGCCGGGGCCCGACGCCGTGCTCGTCTTCTCCTTCGTCGGCTACGCGCAGCAGCGCATTACCGTCGGAGGCCGGACGACGGTCGACGTGGCGCTGCCGCTGGATCGGGGGGCGTTGCAAGAAATTATCGTCACGGCGCAGCGGCGCGCGGAGAGCCTGCAGCAGGTGCCCGTCTCGGTCGCCACCGCGTCCGGGCCCACCCTCGGCGCCGTTCAGAGCGCCGGGTCCGACATCCGCGACGTGGCCGGCCGCGTGCCCAGCCTCAACGCCGAGGGATCCAACGGCAACATCGTGCCCCGCTTTTACATCCGCGGGCTTGGCAACACCGACTTCGACCTGAACGCCTCGCAGCCCGTGGTGGTGATCCTCGACGACGTGGTACAGGAGAACGTGCTCTTGAAGAGCCAGATGCTCTTCGACCTGGCCCAGGTGGAGGTGCTGCGCGGCCCGCAGGGCACGCTGTTCGGGCGCAATACGCCGGCAGGCATCGTGAAGCTGGAGACGCGCAAGCCCACGTGGACGCCCGAAGGGTATGCCTCGGCCAGCTACGGCCGCTTCAACAGCTTCGAGTTTGAGGGCGCGCTCTCCGGGCCGATCATCCCCGACCTGCTGGCGGCTCGCGTGGCCGCGCGCTTCCAGCACCAGGGCCACCACGTCGAGAACCGGGCACCGGGCATCCTGCCGCGCACCGCCAACCTCGGCCGGCTCAACGACCTCGGCGGACGGGTGCAGTTTCAACTGGTGCCCAGCGACCGCCTCAGCGCCTTGCTGCGGTTCCACGCCCGCAGCTTCGACGGCCCCTCCGAAATCTTCCGGGCCAACATCATTAAGCCCGGTGGCGGCTTGGCCGACGATTTCGACCGTGATGTCATCTTCCACGACGGCGAGACGAACCAGGGCTTGGATCTGCGCGGCGCCAGCCTGAATTGGGACTACAACTTCGGCCCGGTGACGCTCACCGCCATCACCGCGTACGAGCACGCGGACAAGCCCCTCGGCGTCGGCGACATCGACGGCGGGTACGGCGCCGCCTTTCTGGGCGAAGGTAACTTCGGCCCCGGGTTCATCCCGTTCCCCTCGGAGACGGGGTCGCGGGTGCCCGCGCTGGACCAGTGGACGCAGGAAGTGCGCCTGTCGAGCAACGAGCTCGGGCGGGTCGACTTCCAGGGCGGTTTCTTCTACTTCAACGACGACCTCCGAATCGAGAACTTTAGCTTCGACACGCTGAACGAGAGTGCTCTGAACGGCCGGGCACGGCAGCGCCAGCAGAGCGAGGCCTGGGCCGTGTTCGGGCAGGCCGACGTTGAGCTCGTCACCGACCTGTATCTGTCGGGCGGGCTGCGTTACACGGCCGAGACGAAGGATTTTGAGGCCGAGCGCACCCTCACGCCCATGGGCGGCGATGACCTCCCGCTCACGACCCGCAGCACCGAGGACGAGGTTGTGAGCTGGGACGCCAACCTCCGCTACGAGGTGAATCCGAATGTGACTGTGTACACCCGCGCCGCCCGGAGTTTCCGCGGCCCCTCCATCCAGGGGCGCGTGACGTTTGCGGACGACATCACCGTGGCCGACAGCGAGAAGCTGCTCTCGTTCGAGAGCGGCATCAAGACGGAGCTCCTCGACCGCCGCGTGCGGCTTAACCTGACCGGGTTCGTCTACGACATGGACGACCAGCAGCTCACGGCCGTGGGGGGCGACGTGAACACGGCCCGGCTGCTCAACGCCGAAGATACCGATGGCGCCGGCGTCGAGATGGAGAGCGAATGGTCCATCACGCCCGATCTGCTGCTGACCGCGGGGGCGAGCTACAACTACACGCAGATCAACGACGAGGACGTACGGACCCCGTTGCCCGGCTCGCTAGCGGGCTGCGACGCCTGCACGATCAACGATCCGGTGGCGGATGGGTTCATCCGCATCGATGGCAACCGCCTGCCGCAGGCGCCGCGCTGGATCGCCAACTGGACGGCCCGCTATGGGCGCGGGGTTGGGGACGGGAACGAGTTTTACGTCTTTACCGACTGGGCGCTCAACACCGAGGAGCACTTCTTCCTCTACGACGCGGATGAGTTCAAGAGCGAGACGGTAGTGCTCGGCGGCCTCCGGGTCGGCGTCGAGTTCAACGACGGGCAGTACGACCTCGCCCTCTTTGGGCGCAACATCACCAACGAGCTGGCGCTGGAAGGCGGGATCGACTTCAACAACCTGACGGGCTTCGTGAACGACCCCCGGCTGTGGGGGATCGAACTCACCGCGCGCCTGTAGGTGCGGATGGTCCTCGGCCGCCGGAGTGCGCATCGAGAGGGCATAAGGCGCCGTGCTCGGTGCTCAGTCCGCGGCGCGTGCGAGCGCGGTGAGTAAATCCTCCGCCCGGAAGGGTTTGGCGAGGTACGCATCGAAGCCCGCCGCCAGAAACTGCTCTTCATCGCCCGGCATCGCATACGCGGTGCACGCGACCATCGGCGTCTGGGCGTAGCGCGGGAGCTTCCGCAGCCGACGCATCACGTCGAGCCCGGTCAGACCCGCGCCGAGATTGATGTCGATGATAAAGAGGTCGTAGCCGCGGGCCTCGGCTTGCTTCAGGGCGTCCTCGCCGCGCTCGACCACGTCCATCGTGTAACGGGCGTCTGCCTTCTGGAGCAGCATCGGCAGCACGCGGCGCGTCAGTGCGTTGTCCTCAACAAGAAGGATGCGGACCGTGTCACCTTCGGCGGTCCGTTCTCCGGCCGGCGACGCCTCCGGGCGCGCGCCGAGGGGGGGCATAGCCTCCCCGTCGGTCTCCTCGCGGGCGGATGGCTCGGTGTCGGGCGGCGTCTTCACAGGCGGCGTCTTCACAGGCGGCGCGTCCTCTACGAACTGCTCGCTTGAGGGCAGCTCGTCGGCGCCATCCGCGCCACCCGGGTGTTCGCGGGGCAGCCGTACGCGGAAGATGCTTCCCCGGCCTTTCTCGCTCTCGGCCTCGACCGTACCGCCCAGCAGCTGAACGAGCCGCCGCGTGATCGAGAGCCCGAGCCCCACGCCTTCGTACTCCCGGGTAAAGCCTGCCGACTCCTGGACAAACTCATCGAAGATGTGCGTCATCTGCTCCTCGGCGATCCCGATGCCGGTGTCCTCGACCTCGATGGTCGCCCTGTTGTCACCGCTCGGCCGGAGGCGCACGGTGACCCGGCCTTCGCTTGTGAACTTTACCGCGTTGGAGACCAGGTTTGAGAGGATGCGCCGTAGAACGCGTGGATCGAGCGTTGCTGCGGTCGGGCCGGTCGGCACGTCCACCTCGAGGTTGAGGCCTTTCGCCTCGGCCTTGGGGCGGAAGATGCCGGCTGCCGTGCGCACCTCTTCGGCGAGGTCCACCCGGTCGGGGCGTACCCGCATCGACTCCCCCTCGATTTTGGCTAGGTCCAGCACCGAGGTGAGCGTTTCCTCCAGGCGCTTGCCGCTCTCGCGGATCATGCCGATGAGTTCACGGGTCGTGCCCTCGACCTGCCCGCCGAGCACGTCGGCGAAGCCGATGATGGACGTGAGCGGCGTGCGGATCTCATGGCTCATGTTGGCCAGGAAGGCGCTTTTGAGGCGGCTCATCTCCTCGGCGCGCTCCTTCGCGTCGACCAGCTCGCGCTCGCGGCGGGTGCGCTCGGTGATGTCCAGAGCGATCGCGATGAAGACCGGACGTGTCTCCTCCCGGCTCAGTTGCAGGCGCACCTCCACCGGGTAGGTTGTGCCGTCCTTGCGGCGATGGGTTGTCTCGAAGGTCACAAGCTCCTCCGTGTCCGTGCGGAGCGGTTGGAGCTGCGCCTCGAAGTCCGCCCGGTCGTAAGGTTTGAGGTCCAAGGGCGTCATGGTCGCGAGCTCATCCGCCGCGTAGCCGAGGTTCCGGCGGGCGCCGCGGCTGGTTTGCACGAACTGGAGCGTCTCGGCATCGAAGACGTAGATCTCACTGGGCGTGGCCTTCAGGAGCTGGCCGAGCCGTTGCTCCATGGACGTGCGGCGCTTCTTTTCGGTGATGTCATCGAGGACGAAGACGGCCCCGTCGGGCTGCCCGTTCGCACCCTGAAGCGGCGCCCCGCTGACCGAAAGCAGGCGGCGGGTGCCGTCGGACCGCTCGATCGACATCTCGACGTCGTGGGTTGGCGCGTTGGTCGCCAAGACGCGGGCGAACGGGAGCTCCTCGACCGGCATGGAACGGCCGTGGGCGTCCGTGATGCGCCACTCTGGGTCGTTAAAGGCTCGTCCGGAAACGGCCGCGGGCGCCAGGCCCAGCACCTCCTGGCCGCGGGCGCTCGCGCTTGTGAACTGCCCCTTGGCATTCAGCGTGACGATGGCCGCGGGACTGGCGTCGAAGATGTTCTCCAGCAGGTCGCGCTGGCGACGGATTTCTTCCTCGGTTTCCTTGCGCTCGGTGATGTCTTGCAGCGCACCCGCCAACTTTACAACTTCTCCGCCCCGCCGGGTCGGGGCGCCGACAGCGCGCACCCACCGCCTGGTGCCTTCTAGCGTGAGCAGGGGCAGTTCCAGGTCGTACGGCACGCCGTCCTCGATGGCCGCCTGAATCGCCGCCCGGAGTTGCGTCCGCGCTTTAGGTAAAAACAGATCGAGCAGTTGCTCGAGATGGACGGGTTTGTCGGGCGGCCACTCCAGAATCCGGTAGACCTCCTCGCTCCAATGAATGACGCCGCTTTCGAGGTCATGCTCCCACGCGCCGGCCAGGCGTTGGGTCTGGCGAAGCAGGTCGCGCTGGCGGCGGAGTTCGCGTTCGGCGTTCTTGCGCTCGGTGACGTCCATGTGCGTGCCCACCGCGCGCCGCGGACTCCCGTCGTCGTTCCACTCCACGATTTTGCCGCGGTCCAGGATC
>JAAAPH010000380.1 GCA_009908415.1 Bacteroidota bacterium | reverse complement strand
AGCGCTCGACGAGATCGTGCTCGAACCCGGCTTCGCCCGCCTCACCAACCTCGACGTGGAGGCCACCGAGCGGGCGACGAGCTACGCGCTCGATGGCACGGCCACGCTGGAGCTGCAGTTCGCCCAACCGGTCCGGTTGACGGCCGCGTTTGACGCGCTGGAGATCCAGAAGACGGGCCTCGACACCCCGGTGCTGCTGGGCGGCGGCGTGCGCGTGACCGAACGCAACATCACGCTGCCGGTGCAGGGCGCGACGCCGCGGGCCGTGCTGCGCGCGATGCAGTGGCGCTTCGGCGAAGGCTTCCAGGCGGCGGCGCGCCTCCAGCTCCCGAACGGCGACCGCCTCGACGCCCAGGGCCAGCTTCGCATCACGCAGAGCGGCCTCGTGGGCCGGCTCGTGGCCGAGGACGCCAACGGCATCACGACCGTGGGCGAGGCGCCGTTGCAAGCGCAGCTCACGCGCATCGAAGCGCGCTACCCGTCGCAAGAACTCCTGGCCGACGGCGCCATCCAGCTCTTCGGCGAGGCGACGGCGTGCCGCATCACGTCGCTCAACCTGAGCGACCCCTCCGCCGGCGGCGCCATCGATTGCACGATCGACCAGCGGGAGCCCCTCGTGGCCTCGTCGGACCGCCTCGCGCTGGAACTGAGCGGGCTGGAGGGCTCGTTCAGCGCTGACCTGGCGGCGGACACGTTCGACTACGACGTCCAGGCCGACGCCGAGGTGGCCCTTACGATGGCCGAGGCCCCCGCCTGCGGCGCGACCGGCCTGCTGCAGCTGACGCCCGGCACCGTGAACGTGATCGGCCTCACGCCGAGCTGCGGCTTCAACGGCCCCACGCGGATCGACCTGGGCGTGTTTGCGCTCGCCCTGGACGACCTCTCGGTGCCGCGCCTTTCGTACGATGCTGACGCGGCCGCGTGGGACTTCGCGCTGTCGCTCGACGGTCGCCTCGAAGCGCCCGCGCTGCCCGGCTTCGCCACCCCGCGCCTCGACGACCTCCAGCTCACGCCGCAGGGCCTGACGCTGCCGGCTCTCTCGTTCCCGGGCGATGGCCTGGCCGGCGCCAACCCGCTGTCGCTCGGCGGCTTCGAACTGGACCTGGACCAGCTGTCCATCGATCCGCTGACGTTTCCGTGGTTTTCCTGGGACGGCAGCGCGGCCGGGCCGTGGTCCGTCCGGTTCGACGGGCGCGTGCAGCTGCCCGACCGTCCCTCCCTCCCGGCGTGCCTGCGCAACACCGCCTTCGACGTGGATGACCTGACGCTGGACGACGGCGC
The DNA here is from genome assembly GCA_009908415.1 of Bacteroidota bacterium. GTDB lineage: Bacteria > Bacteroidota > Rhodothermia > Rhodothermales > Salinibacteraceae > JAAAPH01. Next base: position 5,376 of record JAAAPH010000380.1, on the reverse strand, counting down.
CCTTTCCGGAACACTGCCCGCCACGGCCGTGCGCAACTGCACGGTGCCACTCGGCCCGAGCGCCGCGCTGGCGCTCGACCGCGTCGGCGGCACGCTGACGGGGACGGCCACCGCGTCCGACCTCACCGTCACGCCCCGGCTGGACCTCGACGCGAATCTCGCGCTGGGCCCGCCCTTCACGTGCGCCGGCAGTACATCGCTCGACCTCGGCGACGCCTCGCTGACGCTCACCGCCGACGGCCTGTGGACCGGCACCGTCGACGAACTCGCGCCGCCCTGCCCCCTGGCCGTCGGCCCGTTCACGGCCGAAATCACGGAGTCCACGCTGACCTTCGCCGCCGGAGCGAACGGCCAGGCCGCCGTGCTCGACGGCGCCGCGACGCTCACCGTCGCGGAATCGAACCGCGTCAGCGGCCGGTTCGGGCTCGACCTGACGACGGGCCGCTTCACCGACCTCCAGTTCCAGCTCGACGACCCGTTCCAGTGGGACGTCCCGGCCGACGACCCCGTCTTCACCTTCCAGATCGACGAGGCCGAGATCACCCAGGACGCGTTCCGGGTGGATGGGCGCAACACGCTGCGCCTCGGCGAGGGCGCCTCCGTGGGCACGACGTTCGACAACCTGGCGATCGACCTGTACTCGCGCCAGATCCGCTCCGGCCGCCTCGTCATCGACCGCGGCGTGGCGCTGGAGGCGACGATCGACCCGACCACGAACGCCCTCGACTTCACGGCGCGGCCCGCCGGCTCCGCGCTCAGCCGGGAGCCCGGCGTGCGCGTCGACCTGCCCGGCACGGTGACCGTCGACTCGACGGGGCTCTCCACCACGGGCGGCGCCGAGGCACAACTCGCCTTCGGCCAGTGGGCCGCCGGGCTCGACATCACGGCCGACTTCTCGCCCGACTTCCGGCTGGGCCTCTTCCCCTTTGGCATCGAGCGCGGCCTCATCGACCTGCAGCTCAACAGTTCGAGCATCGCCTACATCGACGATGCCGGCTTCCACCCGAGTGCGGCCGCGAGCGCCTCGGTGCTCCCCGACCGGCTGCCGCTCCCGAACGAGAATGTGGCGTACCTGGAACTGAGGCGCAACGGCCAGTCGCTCGTGAACGCGACGACGCAGTCCGACGGCTCGATTCTGCTCGAAACGGCGCCCGGCGAGAGCGTCGACCTCGTGGTGCCCGCGCTGCAGGGCGCCCAGGGCGGCACGCCGCGCATCGAAGCCACCTTCACCGGGCTGGAGGTCAACCCCTCCGGCGGATCCTTCGTCTACCACAGCGGCACGATCAACGCGCAGCTCGCGGGCGGCCCGCTCGACCTCACCCCGCTCGGCGTCCCCATGCAGCTGACGGAGGTGGCCTACGGCAGCGTGCCCGTCGGCAACGTTTCCGTGCCCGGCCTCTACCTGCGCGGTGAGTTGGCCGTCTTCGACCAGGGCCTCAGCGGCGACACCGAGTTCATTCTGTCGGTCGGCACGCAGGGCGACATCACGGGCACGGTGAACCTGAGCAACCTGGACGAGACCATCGAGCTGGCCGGCGGCACGGGCACCGTCGCGCTCGGCCTGGAGTCCGTGACGGGCACGGTGAGCACGACCGGCCCCACGAGCCTCACGCTCGGCGGCGGCCTCCGCGTGACGAACGGCGGCCAGCTGCTCGGCGCCGCGGATGTCTCGCTGCGCGCCACGCCGCAATCGGTCAGCGTGCTGCAGTTCACCGCGAGCGGCGACCTCACGACGCCGACGGTGGACCTCGGCGCGCTCCGCGTGGGCATCGACCGGATCACCGATCTCAAATCGTTCGCACACACCGCCGGATCGGGCTTCTCGTTCCGCCTCGCGCTCGACACGCGCGTCGACCTCGCCGCGCCCAACGGCGGCACGTTTACGATCCCGCTGAAGGGTGTGGAGATCACCGAGCAGGGCCTCCACCTGCCGCCGCAGACGATCAACGCGGGCACGACGCCGCAGCTCGACGCGCAGCAGACGCTGACGCTCGGCCCGGTGGACCTTCGCCTCTTCGACGTGGAGCTGACCCAGCCCGTGACGCTCGACTGGTACGGCGCGCCCTCGCTCACCGGCCTCAGCGGCTTGGAGCTCGGCCTCGGCCTGCGGGTTACGGGGTACCCGGCCCTGGCGCAGCACGAACTTACCCTTGCTAATGTGGGCTTCAGCGACGGCGTCTTCACCGGCCAGCTGAACCCGTTCGACTTCATCCCCGGGCAGGAACCCACGATCCCGATCGGCGGCACGACAGGCCTGACGGTGGGCTCTGTCGCCGGCAGCCTCACCCAGGTGCTGGATGGCACCACGCCGACGCAGGGCTTCGACATCGACCTGACGGGCGCGCTGCAACTCCCCGATTACTTTACGCCGGACGGCGCCGCGTCCTGCCCGCAGACGGACATCACGCTCGGCCTGAGCTCGGAGGGTAGCCTGGAGGGCACCGTCTCGGACTTTGCCGCCTGCGCCACGATGGCGTTCGGCCCGGCCACGCTGGCGTTCCCGTCCTCGACGCTCGATATCGGCGTCGCAGCGAACGGCGACCCCACGGCGTCGCTCAGCGGCCAGGCCGTCGCCTCGATCGATGACGTGAACGGCACCGCCGTCACGGCCAACGGCACGGTGGACCTCGACCTGATCACGGGCACACTGCAGTCCGGCAGCATCGCGCTCAATGGATCGTTCGACGTGGGCGTGCCGGCCAACGACCCGCTCTTCACGCTCGGCGTGAGCAACCTGACGCTCGCGCCCAGCGGCTACAGTATCACGGGCACCGGCACGCTGGCCGTCGGCACGGGCTCGGTGGGCGTCGCCTTCAACCAGTTCACGCTCGACCCGCAGTCGGGCGGCATCGCAAGCGGGAGCCTGACCGTGCAGAGCGCCTTCGCCCTGGAGGTCGCGCTGCAGGGTACGCCCGACTGGCAGGTGGTGGACGTCGCGGCGGCCCCCTCGACCAGCACGGCGCTCCGTGTGGACGTGCCCGCGCAGGTGACGCTCGACGCGACGGGCCTGAGCGTGGACGGCAGCGCGTCGGCCGCGCTCAACTACAGCGGCGAGACGTATGCGTCGATGACGGCCGACTTCGTCAACTTCGGGCTCGGCCTCACGCCGGTAGACGTCGCCCGCGGCCGGGTCGACTTCACGACGCAGCAGGGCACGCGCGTGGCCTACTACGACGCCAGCGGCTTCCACTTCGACGCGGCGGGCGTTACGGTGGCCGTGCTCCCCGACCGCCTCCCCCTCCCCTCCGAGGACGTGGCCTACCTGCAGCTCAAGCAGAGCGACGGCACGCCGCTCGTCACGTACACCGAGATCTCGGGCGGCTACCGCCTCAACAGCACCACGGACAGCCAGGGCACCCCGCAGCCGCTGCAACTCGTACTCGCCGGCGTCACCGACCAGGGCACGCCGCCGCAGGTCGATATCACCATCAGCGACCTGGAGGTCAACAGCACGTGGCAGCAGGTGATGGGCGGCAGCATCGTGGCCTCGGCCGACGAAGACCTTTCCAGCGCGCTCGACATCCCCGTCGTCCTCGAAACGCTGCGCTACGAGCAGGGCACCAGCGGGTATGCGCTCACCGTGGACGGCCGGATGAAGCTGCCCGACGAGCTCGGCGCCCCGGACGTCACGTTCACCGACCTCGGGCTGACGGCCGATGGCTTCCAGGGCCTCGTCGAGTCGGGCACCACGCCCTTCGCGGAGACGTGCAGCGCCCTCCCGGCGTCCTACGCGCCGCAGTCGCCCGTCGCCTCGCTCGCGTACACCGGCGGCGGCCTGCAGGTCAACCCGTCCGAGGCGCAGATCGAGGGCGCCGACCTCGCGCTCAACCTGCGCACCGCGCCACCCTCTGCACCGACCCGCTGCCCGACGACGGCAACGGCAACGACAAGGTCTCGATCCTGCTGGCCGACCTGTACCTCGACGAGAACAACGGCGGCAGCGCCACGCTGGAGATCGGCGGCGGCGACGTGGACGTGCGCCTCTCGGGCACGATGCGCCTGCCCGACGTGATGGGCGGCTCGTTCGAGGCGAGCGTGCAGGACCTGACAATGGGTACGAGCGGCATCTCGGTGGCGCAGGCCGGCGGCGCCACGAGCGGGCAGGAGACGCTCCTCTTCGGTGATGCGCTGAAGCTGCGCAACGATCAGCTGGCGGCGAACTGGGACACCCAGTCCGACGCGCTGGAGCTGTCGCTGAGCGGGTCGCTGTGGCTGACGCCGTTCATGTGCCCCGACGGCAACGCGACCCAGTGCCAGGATGGCGACGCCGCGCAGTTCAGCAACTTCACCGTCAACACGCGCGGCGACGTCTCGATCGGCAGCGCGAGCGCCAACCTCTTGGCCGGCCGCCAGGACCCGCTGGCCGTCATCGGCGACAACCCCGCGCCGACGCTGGGCGTCGACTCGCTGGCGCTGCGCAAGCCGCAGGGGCAGGACGTGCTCGCGCTCGACGTGGGCGGCCGGCTCAACCTGCCGGACGTGGCCGAGGGCGTCTCGTCGCGCTTCCTCTTCCAGATCGACAGCCAGGGCCAGATCGCCTCGGACGACGCGCTGGCGCTGCGCTTCGTGTCCCCAAGCGGGCCAAACGACCCGGTGGATGCCCGGGGCGACAACCCGGAGACCGAGATTGACTTCGGCGGCGTGGGGCTGCTCGACGTGAAAGAAGCCGGCCTCCAGTTCCAGCAGGGCCAGCTCACCCAGCCGGCCGTGTACGCCAACTCGACGCTGTACGTGCAGGACGGGACGAGCGACCGCGTCCGCTTCGGCGCCCTCGGGGCCAACACGGCCAGCACGAGCGGCCTCTACGTGCACGTCGACCCCAACAGCGGCCTCTCGGTCAGCGTCAACCCGACGGACGTCCAGATCAGCCAGATCGACCTCGGCGGCTTCCTGACGCTGAGCAACATCAACGTCTCGACCACGCGCGACCCGCAGCGCGGCCCGCAGTTCGCCCTCGACGGCACGGTGGGCGTGGCGCTGCCGAGCGTGAACGGCTCGGCCAACTGGCAGGACTTCACCTTCGACAAGCAGGGCATGGTGAGTTGGGGCCAGCCCGGCGGCAGCCTCGACCTGACCATCGTCGAGGTCGTGAGCCTCTCGATCGGCAGCGTGGACGCCGGCAGCGGCTCGGTCGACATCCCGACGCAGGGGTCCGTCGATAGCGACGCGTACTTCACGCTCACCAACGCGACCCTCGACCTGCAGGACGCTATCTCCGGCGGCGTCGACGCGGTGTACTACTACAAATCCGGGAGTGACGTCTACTTCCGGGTCGACAACGCCAACCTCGCGCTCGATGCCACCATTCAGGGCAGCCTGTCCTTCACGTACGAAAACCAGCAGGGCAACGTGCTCCTCTCCGCAGCCGGCAGCGCC
>JAAAPH010000203.1 GCA_009908415.1 Bacteroidota bacterium | reverse complement strand
TACCATCGATACGATGGAGGCACTGGTTGTCATCCTCGATGCGGAGGGGCGCATCGTGCGGTTCAACGAGGCGTGCCGCCGCGTTACCGGCTACGAGAGCGCGGAGGTCATTGGTGAGCACGTGGCGGAGGCACTGATCCCCGAAGACGAGCGGTCAAAGATTCAAGCCACGATGAGGGCCCACCGGTCCGGGCAACAGCAGAGCTCGTTCGAGTGCCACTGGCTCAGCAAGTCGGGAGAGCGGCGGCTGATTGAGTGGTCGAACACGATGATTACCGACAACCACGGCGGCATGCAGTACCTGCTGGGAACCGGCATCGACATCACCGAGCGGCGCCAGTTGGAACAGCAAATCCTTGCGGTAAGCGAAGAGGAGCGCCGCCGCATCGGGCAGGACCTGCACGACATTCTGGCGTCTCATCTGGCCGGTACCGCGATGATGGCCAAGAGTCTTCGCCAGCAACTCAGCCGCGGCCGGGAGGTTACGGAGGACGACCTGGGGGTCATCGTCGAGCATATCCAGAAGGCCTCGCAGCAAGCGCGGGCGCTATCGCACTCGTTGATGCCGGCTCGCTTCGAGGGCCACAGTTTGGGCGAGGCGCTCCACCAGCTTGCCAGCAATAAGCAGGAGCTGATGGGCTTCCCGCACACGGTAGAAATCGGCGCCGATCTGCCCAAGCTCGACGAGACGGCCGCGATGCATCTGTACCGAATCGCGTATGAAGCCATCAACAACGCGGCCAAGCATGCAGCGCCCGGCCACGTATGGCTGCGCCTGTACTGCACGGACGAGACCGTCGTGCTCGAAGTGCGCGACGACGGGGTGGGCATTCCACCCGAGGTGGACCCTGTGGATGGGCTCGGCCTCCACATGATGCACCATCGCGCCGACGTGATGGGCGCTATGCTGCACGTTGCCCCCGTAGAGGGCGGCAAAGGCACCGTGGTGCGGTGCGAGGCGCCGTTGGAGGCGGCCACGGCCTCGTGAATTGTATGCCGCCTTCGTTCGCTGGAGGTCGCTGGACTCACAAGGTAATGTTCGCTTGTACCTTCTGGATCTGCTTAAGCAGCGATTCGCAGCTGAGCAGCGGCTTGACCACGTAGCCATCGACCCCGGCCTGGCGAGCTTGGTCTAGGTGCTCCTTGCGGTCCTTGGCCGTTTGCATGATGATGGGCGTATCACGATACGAGTCGCTCTCGCGCAACACGCGCACAAATTCGAGTCCGCTCACCCCGGGCAGCATCCAGTCAATGATGAGCAGGTCATAGCCACGATCTGCCTTCAGGCGGTCCAAGGCCTCCTCGGAGCTGCCCACGATGGCGAAATCTTCATAGCCGCCCGACTGTAGACAGCGCTCCACGATGCGAGCCTGGATACGGTTGTCTTCGATGACGAGAATGCGCATGGAAACAGGAGGGAGTCGGCACAGTGCGGGTGGGTGCGAGGGACCTCGCAGGCCCTAAAGCGGGCGTCTCAGCATTCGGCTTCTAAGGCGGACTGATGGGCGCGGAGTTTCACTTCGGCGGCGTCAAACCGGGCCGCGACCTCCGGCACGCGGCTGGCCGCCTGGTCCAGCCTCCCCTCGTGCGCCAGGGTTTCGATGGTCCGGCACACGTCGGCAAGCGCCAGGGCGCCTACGGTCTGGCTGGTCGACTTCAAGGAGTGCGCCGTGCGTTCGAGTTGCTCCACCTGTCCGTCCGTCGCCGCCTGCTGCAAGGTGTCTACGTGCTCCCGTGCGTCTTCCAGGTAGTCGGTGACGAGTTCGGCCAGGAAGGCGGGATCATCGCTCACAGAGGACCGGAGCGTGTCAAATGCGGACGGGTCGAACGCGGGGTGGTTCACTGCGCGCGGGGAGGGTCAATTCGTGGGGCGAACAGGCACGTGGGAAGGACCCCACACGCCGTTGTTTTCGACTGCTTCCAGAGCGCCTTAAGCGAAGGTCGGAGGCCACCAAGCGTGTCCGTCGAGTACAGTGAGTGAGCACGACGAAGTTGATGGGGGCAAGAGACCCTCACAAATCGCAATGTATCATCCTGAGCGGGACGTGGGGCCCGGAACGCAGGGGACCGGGACGCCAGCGTGCTCAGGGAGATGGATCTTAAGGTGCGCCGGATTGGGTCGGTAGTTCCCAAAGGGTCGTTCGAGGTGACAACAATTTTCTTGCCAAGAGCCGTGATGCAATCGTTGTTGACGCGCCGCAACGCCTTTATCGACCACATTGAGCTCTGGCTCAGTGGCGCGGGGCTGGGGGTTATCCTAGGTGTGCCCTATCTCGTTACGCCCGCGTCGGGCCCCTTCTGGCGTGTGGTGGCCATCACAGCCATCGGCGTGGGGCTACTGCACGGTCTCATCTTTTGGGTCATACGACGGCGTCAGCGGGTCGTCCGCCAGCAATCGATCGAGGAAATCCGAGAGATGCTTGGCGACGTCGTCAAGAACAAGCTGTCGGTCATCGACATGTACCTGCCAGAAGATGATGGGCAGGACGTGGTCGAAGCGCAACTCGACGGCATTCGGGAAACCATCGACCAGATCTCTGGGCACGTCGACACCCTTTCGGAGGAGTCGATCAAAGACTGGAAGACGAAATACGACGGGGCCGTCCGCCGCACGACGTCGCTCGACCCGGTGTAGCACCAGCACCCTCTCGCATCACGCGGGCGAACGATGATCCTTTCACAACCTTGGGGTTATTGAGAGGTAACACCGCGCCGTTACGTTAGCACTGCCCGTTGACCGGGCTCGATCAACGCCTCCGTGGATTGCTAACGTTCCATTCGGCGCATGCGCCCATCCATCGCGTCCGCTCCGGACTCCTCATCGTCTACGACGAACCGGCTCCGCCAGGCCGTTCACCAGCACCGCCGTAGCACACGGCGGGGGCTGTTGGAACGCCTCTTCACGCTGTGGTTTCGCGGTTTCGTGTACAACCAGATCTGGGAAGACCCGCGCATCGACGCCCGCGCGCTCCAGTTGGATGCATCGAGCCGGGTGGTTACGATCGCCTCCGGCGGATGCAACGTGCTCAACTACCTGACGCATGATCCGGCGTCGGTCGTTGCGCTCGACCTAAACGCGGCCCACATGGCGCTGACGCGGCTCAAGCTGGCTGCCCTGGAGCACCTTCCGAGCCACGATGCCTTCTACGATTTCTTCGGACGGGGCGATCAAGCCGCCAACCTCGACCGGTATCGCACCATCCTGCGGCCGCACCTCGATCCCGCGACGCGCCGGTACTGGGAGCGGCGCGTGCCGCCGCTAGGGCGACAACGGATCCGCATCTTCGAAACCGGCCTCTACGACCGGGGTCGCCTCAGTGTCTTCCTTCGCCTGGTCCAGGGCATCGCGCGGCACCTGGGCCATCGCCCGGAGGCGCTGCTGGAGGCCACGACGCAGGCCGAGCAAGCGCACTTTTTCGACGAGGTCGTGGCTCCGTTCTTCCGGAGCCGGCTCGTGCAGTGGCTCGCCGGGCAGCCGATGACCGTCTTTAGCCTGGGCATCCCGCCGCAGCAGCACCGAGCAATGGCCGCGAACGCGCGGGGCGACGTCATCGAACTGTACCTCGGGCGCCTCCGGAAGCTGGTCTGTGGCTTCCCGCTCCACGACAACTACTTCGCCTGGCAGGCCTTCGGCCAGCGCTACGATCATGTCCAGCGCCGGACCATCCCCGACTACCTGCGGGGCTGCCACTACGACCGGCTGCGCGCCCGCCTGCATCGCATCGACACGCAGATCACGTCGTACGAACAGTTCCTGGCCACGCAGCCCGATAATGCGCACAATGCCTTCGTGCTCCTCGATGCCCAGGACTGGATGCCGGCCGCCAAGATTGCGGCCCTCTGGCAGCAGATGGCTCGCGTTGGCATGCCGGGGACGCGCGTGATCTTCCGGACGGCCGGAACGGCCTCGCCCGTCGAAGCGGCCCTGCCCGATGCCCTCCGGCGTCGGTTCACGTACCACCGCGCATCGTCGGAGGCGCTGCATGACCAGGACCGGTCGGCCATCTATGGGATGTTTCACCTTTACGAGCTGACGGCATGAGCCCCTCAGCCCCTGCAGCGCGGATGAACCGAATGTACCGCTACACGCGGCACGTGTACGACGCCAGTCGGCGGTACTATCTTCTGGGGCGCGACTCCCTCATCGACCAGATTGCAGCGCAGGAGAACGGCGCCGTGCTGGAGGTCGGCTGTGGCACGGCCCGCAACCTGATCGAGCTGCACCAGCGGGCGCCCCACCTCGCGCTCTACGGCGTGGACGCCGCCGAGGTGATGCTCGACACAGCCCGGCGCTCGGTCGCCCAGGCCGGCGGCAGCGCCTCGATTCGGCTGGCGCAGGGCCTCGCCCAGACGTGGAACCCTGCGTCGGCGTTTGGCCGGACCGCTCCATTCGACGCGGTCTTCTTCTCTTACGTGCTGTCGATGATTCCAGACTGGCGGGCCGCCCTCGACGCTGCCCTTCTGCACCTGAAGCCCGGCGGGCGGCTCTACATCGTCGACTTTTGGGATCAGGCCAACCTGCCGGGCTGGTTCGCGGCAGGCCTTCGCCGCTGGTTGGCCCTCTTCGGCGTGGTCCACCGGCCACGCCTGCACGCCTTCCTGCGCGAGCGCGCCAAGCGGGAGGGGGGCGCGCTCACCATCGCGCCGGTGGCACGCCGGTATGCCTACGTGGCCGTCCTGCAGCGCGCTCCGGCCCACGAGCACGCCGCAGCCCCGGAGCCTGCCAACGATTCAATAATAAAATCGTGATTCCAGAGTAACGCGCGCCCCCACGGCCTGGCCTACTTTGTGCACGAGTCCCACCCGCGTTGACCTTCCTCGGACAATCCTTCGACCCCCTGCATGAATCGCCGACACGAGTATCGCACGCTGTGGATCTCGGATGTCCATTTGGGGACCCGCGAGGCCAAAGCCTCCTTTCTGCTTAACTTCTTGCGTTGCAACGTCGCCGACCAGCTCTACCTGGTCGGCGATATTTTTGACGGATGGGCCCTGCAGCGGTCCTGGTACTGGCCGGCCTCACACAACGATGTGCTGCAGATGCTGCTCCGGCGAGCGCGTTCCGGCACGGACATCACCTACATCCCCGGCAATCACGACGAAGCAGCGCGTGCCTTCCCGGGGCTTGATTTCGGCGGCATCCTGGTGCAGGCACAAGCGACGCACACGACCGCCGACGGCCGCCGGATGCTCGTCCTGCACGGCGATGAGTTTGACGGCGTGATCCGCCACGCGCGCTGGATCTCGCTGCTCGGCGCCTGCGCGTACAGCGGCATCCTCAAGCTCAACCGCCATTTCAATCGGGTGCGCCGCTGGCTCGACCTCCCGTACTGGTCGCTCTCCGCCTACCTGAAATACAAAACCAAACGGGCCGTCCAGTTCATTGCCGACTTCGAGCACGCCGTCGCGCGCGAGGCGCGGCAACACGGCGTAGACGGCGTCGTGTGCGGGCACATCCATCACGCCGAGATGCGCTCGATCGACGGGGTGCTCTACGCCAACACCGGCGACTGGGTGGAGAGCTGTACGGCCCTGGCCGAGCACCACGACGGGCGGCTGGAGATCATCCGTTGGGTTCCTACGGCCCACGATGGCGTGGCGCCCCCGACGACGACCGCGGCGCCGTATGGCCAGGGTGATGGCTACGCCCAGGGCGACGGGTCGGTGGAGGTGGCCGCCCGGCCGTAACAGCCCGCCCGTCGTCCAGCACAGGGGCCCGGACGGGGCGTTGGCCACGGGACGGCGTGACGCCTGGTTATTCGGTCGCCTCTTCGGGGGCGGGGCGTGCCGCACGACGCAGGTCCACGCCTTCGATGAGAAAGACCACATTGCCAGCAATGTTTTTTACGTGGTCGGCAATGCGCTCCAGCGCCTTGCTCACCGCGAGCAGGTGCACGATGGCAGACGCCTCCTGAGGGCACGACTGCGAATGCGTCACCAGCACCTCGAAGTTTTCCGCGTGAAGGCGGTTCACCTGCAGGTCGCTGGCAATGACCTTGCGGGCGAGCAGCCGGTCCTGCTTCAAGAAAGCCTCTTGCACGCGGCGGAGCATGGTGCGCGAGATGTCGGCCATCTCCGGGATGGCCGTATGGCCGAGCAGCCCGGATGCGTCGGAGACGTGCGGCGTGTTGCGCGCCAGGTTGCGACAGTGGTCGCCGATTCGCTCCAGGTCGGTGTTCACCTTTACGGCGGTAATGATGGTTCGGAGGTCCGCCGCCACGGGCGCGTGGAGCGCCAACAGCCGCTCGCACTGCCGGTCGATCTCAAGCTCCAGGGCATCGACCTGACGGTCGCGGTCCGCCACGACTTCGGCCAGTTCCACGTCGTGCTCCAGTAAGGCATTGAGGGCATCGGCCAGTTGTGCGTCCACGCGGTCGGTCATGTCCAGCAGCAAGTGGCGGAGCGACTGAAGCTCGTCGTTCAACCGGCGGAGGGGGGGCATGGGCACGCGGGGCAGTGAGCAGGACGGCGAAGAGGGGCGCGGGGTCAGCCGAAGCGCCCGGTGATATACGCCTCGGTGCGCTGCCGGTCCGGGCGGGTGAAGAGGCGCTCGGTGGGGTTCATCTCGATGAGGCGGCCCATGTAGAGGAAGGCCGTCACGTCACTGATGCGCGAGGCCTGCTGCATGTTGTGCGTCACGATCACGATCGTATAGTTTTGCTTGAGGCGGGTGATCGTTTTCTCCACTTGCGCGGTG
>JAAAPH010000434.1 GCA_009908415.1 Bacteroidota bacterium | reverse complement strand
CCACCCCAGGCGCGCGTCACGAACATCATGGTCGTGAGGAACAGCACGAGTTGCCACGGCACGGCGAGGAGGATCGCCCCGATGTCGCGCCGGTTCTCCGCGCGGACGGCGTCCATCTCCAGCGCGTCGATGCGGGCGCGGACCGGCTGCCAGAACCCGAACGGCTTCGTGTCGCGGAAGAAGGTCTTGAGCACGTCGGGCCGGGTGGGGTCCGTGAGGTACGTAATTGCAATGGCCGCCACGAACGTCCCCCCGCCGATGAGCGCGAAGCCCGCGATCTCGCCGAGGTCGGGCATCACGATGCGCTGGCCGATGGCGAGCAGCATGCCGACGAGCGTCCCGCCCGCGTAGCCGTAGCCGTTGAAGCGCCACCAGTACCAGCGGATGACCTGCGGCACAAGCAGCCCCGCGCCGAGGCCCATCGTGAGCCAGCCCCAGATGTCGTTCAAACTGGTGAACGCGTAGGTCGACAGCATGCCCAGCACCACGACGGCCGCCGAGGACAGCCGGCTGTGCAGGACGAGCCGTGTCTCGTCGGCGTCCGGGTTGACGAAGCGCTGGTAGATGTCGCGCGTCCAGTACGCCGCCCCTGCGTTCACCACCGAGTCGAACGTCGACATGGCGGCGGCGATGAGGCCCGCGATGAGCAGGCCCTTCAGCCCGGTCGGGATGAGCTCGATGAGCACGACAGGCAGCACCTCTTCGGGATTGGCGATGACCTCGTTCGACACGCCGTACGAGATGCCGAGGATGGCGATGCAGGCGACGAACGGCCACCGCAGCGAGAGGAGCACGATCCAGAACGCGCTGAGCAGCCCGGCCTCGCGCTCGTCCTTCGCCGCGTAGAAGCGCTGGATGATGTAGCCGCCCGTCCCGCTCATCCCGTCGATGCACGAGCGGAACAGGTAGAACAGAATGCCCACGCCAAACAAGCTGTACTGCCCGTACTCACCGGGCAGTTCCTTCGTCCAGTCGGGCACCACGTCCGTCCACGCCTGGCGCGTCATCTCCATCGACTGGAAGCCGCCGTCGGCCAGCGGCACGGAGACGGTGAACGTCTCGGGGATCGGGAAGCCCGCCATCACCATGTAGATCACGTACACGATGACCCCGAAGATCAGGAAGCCCTGGAAGACGTCCGTGTAGACGACGCCGTAGAGCCCGCTCGCGATGGTGTAGATGGAGGCGAGCGCGATCATGCCGATGGCCGCGAGGTCCGGCGAGATGCCGAGCAGCGTGCCGAGGAAGATGCCGGCGCCCTGCGCGAAGTACGTGACCGTGGCGATGGCGAAGAGCAGGTTGGCGACGGCGGCCAGGAGGCGCGCCGCCTGCCCCTGCCGTCCGCTGCCAAACCGGAATTCCATCCACTCGGCCAGCGTCATGACCTTGGCGCGGCGGTTCCACTTCCCCATGAAGATCATGAAGAAGGCCAGGAGCAGCACCACCCCGCCGCGGATCTCGATGTAAAAGCCCTGCACGCCGAGCGCGTAGATGAGCGCGGCGATGATCATCGTACCCGAGACGTCCAGGTTCGACGCCATGCCCGACGCGCCGAGCGCCCACCACGGCATCTTGTTGTCGCCCAGGAAGAAGTCGTCGATGCTTCGCCCCGCGCGGCGCTGCAGGTACAGCCCAATCCCGACGAGCGCCGTCAGGTACACGGCGATGATGGTGTAGTCGATGGGGTGCATGGGGGAGGGCTGTGTCGTATTACGTGATGCGTGTTGCGTAAGGGGGCCTCTTTCCACGCATTACGCATTATGCAGGAGTGTAAAGTACTTCTTGACCCCGGCCTCGAAGAGAACGCCGTCTCGGAGGGCGGCAGAGGCGGGGCGTCCGGTGTCGTGCAGCACAGACCAACGGGCCGAACCCGGTTGTCAGAAAGAGGGTTTGATGGATTAACGATCTGTCTGTTCGAACGGCAGGCGGGCGGGCGTGGCATAGGGGCCGTCGCGCAACGCACGGGCGAGTTCGCCGTCATGGGCGCGCAGGCCTTCGTAGAAGAAGAACACCTCGCCCCGAAAGCCCTGCGCGCGGTTCGTCGCGACCACCTCGACCAGATCGTCGGCCGCGATGCGGTAGTCGCCCACCTGCATGAGCACGCCGGGCGCCATGCGCGACCGGGCCTCGGCATCGAGCCCCAGCGCATCGGGCTGCTGCGACGTGAGCGTTTCGCGGTAGTTGTTGAGGTCGCGGCGGTAGACCTGCGGGTGGACCCAATCGGCATAGCCGCCGGCAAGCCAGGCGGGCCAGTCCTGCAGGTACTCGTCGTAGCCCCATGGGTAGATGCTCGGCGCCCACGACACCTGCAGCCCCGGATCAACAGCTTTCACGGCCTGGTAGAGGCGCTGGGCGAAGGCATTGAGGCGGTCGGCGCGCCAGCGCTTCCAGTCGGCGTCCGTCGGATCGCGCGGCGGGGGCGTGCCGTCGTGCGCGGCGCGGTAGAGGCTGTCGGTGTACGCCGAGTAGCCGCCCTCGACGGGCTGGGCAGGCAATCGGTCATCGCCCTGCACGCCGTCGACGTCGTAATTGTGCACGACTTCGAGGACGAGGGCCTGCAGGACATCCTGTACGTTGGAATGATAGGCGTTCATCCATTCGAAGCCGTTTTTCGTGAGCAGGTCGCCGTTCCGGTCGCGCGCGGCCCACGCGGGCTGGGCCTCGATGATAGGGCCGCCCTCCGCCTGATACGAGGCGGCGAATCCGAACTCGAACCACGGAATGACGGCCAGCCCGTGCCGGTGCGCCGCCTCGATGAGCTCAGCCAGCGGGTCGCGCCCGGCATAGCGCGGATCGATGCGGACCCCAATGAGGCTATCGGTAACAGCGCTGGGATACACAGTGTACGCGTCATTCCAGACGACGGGATAGACGACGTTGAAGTGGTGATCGGCCAAGAACTGCATGGCCTCGTCGATGGACGCGCGGCTGGCGAGCACGTCGGAGTCGACATTCGTGAGCCATACACCGCGTAGCTCAGCGGGGGGCGGCGCGCGGTCCGTGCCTCCGCACCCGGCTGCCCCCACGCTGCCGGTCATCACCACGATGATCCCCCAACGTATACACCATCGAATCATATGCGGCCCGCCGTTTGCGGGGGTTGAATGGCAGAAGAAGGGCACGGTGGACAAGGACATGGCGCCTCGCCGTCGCGCGTCATGATACTGAATGCGTTCTTGAATGGTAAGGTATGGACCGGCTGCTTCCAGGAACCGCCGCCCCCCATGCGAGATTGGAAGCGTTTCCACGAGATTCAGCGTCCTCCTTTTGTTGTCGCCCACGCTGAGGATTCCCATCTTTTGCTTGAGTTGTTTAACATGGTGATCCGTCACTGGCCCTGATGAAAAGCAGCTCACTACTGAGATGGAATGCCGTTGACCCGGCGGCCGACCGGCGAAGGCTGGCCTGTTGCACCGACGTCTTCACTTTCTTGGATTGACCCCTCAATATTGTGTCTCGCCCCCTCTGCATTGGCCTGGACGTCGGTGGTTCGAAGACGGAGCTGCTGGCTTCACGTTCGAGAGACGATGAGCGCATTCGCCTTACCGGTCCGGGCGCCAACATCCAGCGCATTGGCATCGAAGCCTCCGCCCGCACGCTGGCCGACCTGATTCAGCGCGCCCTTCGCCAGTACGCCGCTCCCCAGCTCGCGTCGGTGTGCGCCGGGATTGCGGGCGCAGGCCGAGCGAGCGATCAGGACGCCCTGGCGCAACATCTGCTTACCCTTCTGGACCTATCGCCCGCCCCCCATGTCCAGATCGTGCACGACGCCCAGATCGCCTTGGAGGCCGCCTTCAATGAGGGCAGTGGCATGATCGTTATTGTGGGCACCGGATCGGTCGTCTTCGCACGGACGCAGGACGGCACCTTGATGCGAACCGGTGGATGGGGTTATCTTTTGGGGGATGAAGGCAGCGGCTTTGCACTCGGACAATCCGGGCTGCGCGCCGTTGCGCACGCCATCGATGGCGGCCCGCCCACCATGCTTCAACAGCAGGTGGCGGACCAGTACGGACTGGACACCCGGGATCAATTGATTCACCAGGTCTATCAACATGACTGGCCCATGCAGGACGTCGCGCCCCTTGTGATTGAGGCCGCCTTGGATGGCGATGCGGTGGCTCGGCAGATCGTGGACGACCAGACCGACCAGCTCACCTGCCAGGTGGAATGGCTGATCGGGCGATGCGATGAGACCGAGCCGCGCATCGCGCTGATGGGCGGGCTGATCCGCGAGACGCACTATGCGAAGGTGCTGCAGCGAACCCTGACCGAGCGCCTCCCGAACTGGTCTGTCCAAACGTTGGACCAGCGCCCCGTAGTGGGCGCGCTCCGCCTGGCTACCCGCATGCCGGCCTGACGCCTCGCGATGGCGTCGGCCCGATGCCATGCATGATGAATGCTCACTCACTTTCTTGAGGTATTCCCATGACTGACTTCTCTCGCCGCCGGTTTCTAGGGACCGGCTCCGCAGCCCTCGTCGGCGCCGGCTTGGCGTCGGCGCCCGCGATTCACACGCGGGCCAGCGATGATTCGGTTGCTCCGAACGACCGCCTTCAATTTGGCGTGATCGGCTGCAACGGGATGGGCTGGTCCAACTTGGAAGCTCACCAAAAACTGGCCGGGGTCGACTGTATCGCGCTGTGCGACGTCGACCAGAACGTGCTCGACCGGCGCGCGCCGCAACTCGAAGCGATGACGGGCACCGCACCCACGCTGTACCGCGACTACCGTCAGATGCTCGACAATGACGACATCGATTTTGTCATTATCGGGACGCCCGACCACTGGCACTGCCTCCCGATGGTACACGCCTGCGAGGCCGGCAAAGACGTCTACGTCGAAAAGCCGCTCGCCAACTCAATCGGTGAGTGTTACGTCATGATGGACGCCGTTGAGCGCACCGGCCGTGTGGTGCAGGTGGGCCAGTGGCAACGGAGCGCCCCGCACTGGCAAGACGCCGTCGACTACCTCCAGTCCGGCGTGCTCGGTGAGATCCGCCACACCAAAGCGTGGTCGTACGTCAACTGGAAGGGCCGCCTGCCCGTCGAGCCCGACCAGGCGCCGCCCGACGGAGTCGACTATGACTTTTGGCTGGGCCCGGCGCCGAAGCGCCCCTTCAACCCAAACCGCTTCCACTTCACGTTCCGGTGGTACTGGGATTACGCCGGCGGCCTGATGACCGACTGGGGCGTCCACCTCATCGACTACATCTTCTACGGCATGGAGGTCGGCCAGCCCACGTCGGTGATGTCGACCGGCGGCAAGTACGGCTTCCCGGACGATGCCCGCGAGACGCCCGACACGCAGCAGGCGCTCTACACGTTCGATAACTTTTCGATGACCTGGGAGCACGCCATCGGCCTGGGCAACGGGCCGTACGGCCGCAATCACGGGGTGGCCTTTATCGGCAACAACGGCACGCTCGTCATCGACCGGAGGGGCTGGGAGGTCATTCCGGAAGTGGACGACGACCAGTACAAAATGGAGGCGATTCCGCCACGTAGTGGAAGCAGTGGCCTCGATGCCCACGCCGAAAACTTCGTGGCCGCCATCAAGGGGGATGCGACGCCGAATTGCTCCGTCGAGATGGCGGCCGACACGGCCATCAACGCGCACCTCGGCAACATCGCGTACAAGCTCGGCCGGCGCGTCGACTGGGACGCCGACGCCCGCCAGTTCATTGGCGACGAGGAGGCGAACGATCAGATTTGGCCCGCCTACCGAGCCCCATGGTCGCTGCCCCAAGCCTGATGCAAACCGCCTATTCGGCCTTGTACTCTCCCTACCTTCTCTACCATCACCCATACACTGCCTCCTATGATCACCCGCTCGCTCGTCACACTCACCCTCGCCGTTTTTGGCATCGCCCTCATGGCCCCTTCTGACCTTGCCGCCCAAGCCCGTGCCCCCGTGTACTGGGACGTCCACGACACCGATCGCCCCACTCCGCCCGTCGTCGATCCTGGCCCTGCTCCTACCGAGCCGGCTCCGCCCCCCGCAGATGCCGTGGTCCTTCTTGGCGATGACCTCAGCGCGTGGACGCACTCCGACGGCTCCCCCGTCGAGTGGTCGATGCAGAACGGCGTGGCGGAAGTCGTTCCGGGCACCGGCGGCATCCGGACGAAGCAGTCGTTCGGGGATGTGCAGCTCCACGTGGAATGGGCCTCGCCGGCCGAGGTGCAACACGACGGGCAAGACCGGGGCAACAGCGGGGTCTTCCTGATGGGCCGCTACGAGGTGCAGGTGCTCGACTCGTACGAGAACACGACGTACGCCGACGGCCAGGCGGCTGCGCTGTACGGGCAGTACCCGCCGCTCGTGAATGCCAGCCGCCAGCCCGGCGAGTGGCAGACGTACGACATCATCTTTCACCGCCCGCACTTCGACGCGAACGGGCACATGGTCCAACCGGCGCGCTTCACCGTCTTCCACAACGGCATCCTCGTGCAGGACAACGTGAAGCTGACCGGCCCCACGGCCCACCAGAACCGCCCGCCGTACGAGGCCCATCCGGACGCCCTGCCGATCCAGCTCCAGGATCACAGCTCCCCCGTGCAGTTCCGCAACATCTGGCTGCGCGAGTTGGAGTAACTGCGTGGGGAATTGGGAAGCGCAGGTAGGAGAAAGAGACTTCAGCATCGAAGAGCCGAGGAATCGAGGAGACGAAGCAGCAAAAACGTTGCTCCGGCTCTCCATTGCTTCGGCTCTCCGTTTCAATCTTTTCTTCTCTTCCCCCATCCCTCTTAGCCTCTTACCTCTTCCCCACCC
>JAAAPH010000388.1 GCA_009908415.1 Bacteroidota bacterium | reverse complement strand
GGCGTGTTGACGACGACCGCCTTCGTTTGGGGTGTGATGGCGGCCTCGACGGCATCGAAGTCGATCGCCCAGTCCGGCCCGCGTGTCGTGACGTAGCGGATGGAGGCGTCCACGAGCTGGAGGAGCTTGCGATGGTAGCCATAAAACGGCTCGAACAGGATGACCTCATCGCCGGGGTCGAGGAGCGTCATGAGTGCCGTTGTGAACGCGCCGGTTGCGCCCACGCTCACCATCACCTCGTCGACGGACGAGGCGGGCAGCCCGTTGTAGGATTGCATCTTGCGCAGGATGCCGGACCGCAGCGTCTCGATCCCCGCGTAGTGCGAGTAGATCGACCGGTCATCGGCCACGGCCTGCTGCGTCCGCTGTTTGATGCGTTCGGGCGTTGGCAGGTCGCAGACGCCCTGTCCGAGATTGATGCCGTCGACGGTGGCCACCTGATCGGTGACCGCGCGGATGTTGCTCTGCTGGAGCTGCGCTGTGCGCTCAGCAAGAGGGAGGTCGCGTGTGGTGTCCATAGCGCGGGGCAGGGATGAGAGGGACTGGGCTCTTCAAGAAAAGCGCGATGGGGATGGAAAACAATGCGCGGCGGGCGGGAACGCGACGCCTACTGCGCCTTATGGAGGGGCGGCTGTGTCCGCCCTTTCGTGCCCCATCGACCGACTTTCCGTCCATGATGTCCGATCCCTCGTCCGATGCCGTCTTCATGCGAACGGCCATCGAGCAGGCCGTCGAGAACGTGCGCGACGGCGGCGGGCCGTTTGCGGCGCTCGTCGTGCGAGACGGGTCGATCGTCGCGCGGGGCGTCAACCGCGTGACGCCGTCGAACGACCCCACGGCTCACGCCGAGATCGTAGCCATCCGGGCGGCGTGCAAAGCGCTGGGCCAGTTTCACCTCAACGGATGCACGCTCTACACCACCTGCGAGCCGTGTCCCATGTGCCTCGGCGCCATCTACTGGGCGCACGTCGGCCGCGTGCGGTACGCCGGCACGCGCGACGACGCCGCGGCCGCCGGCTTCGACGACGCTCACATCTACGACGAGATCGGACGCGATCCGGACGAGCGCACCATCGACATGCAACCGTGCCTCCAGGAGGCAGGCCAGCGGCCCTTTGCGGCCTGGGCGCAGTATGATGAGCGCGTCGAGTACTGACGCTACATAGCCGTAGGCACGGCGGCGTCATCCGGAAGCAGCTTGTCCGGATACGTCGCGTGGATGAGCGCCCGTGCCAGCACGCGGGCTGGATTGATGAGCGGCACGTCGGCGGCGAGCGCCTGGAGCGGGGCGAGCGGCAGCTCCGTGCAGCCGAGGATGACGGCCTCCGCGCCGCGCGCCGTGAGGTGACGTATGGCGTCGAGCAGGTGATGCTGCGCCTGATCGGTCGGCGGATCGCTCTGGCCCTTGAGCCCAAACGACGGGTCGTAGATCGTCGTGTTGACACGCTCCTGCATGTCCGGGGCCGGCGCGACGAAGGTGAAGCCGGCGTCCGTGAGCGGCCGTTCGTAGAGCCTCAGCTCTAGCGTGGCCGTCGTCGAGAGCACGCCGACGCGCTGTACGTTTGCCTGCGTCGCCCGCACGTGCTCGACGGTCGCCTCGATCATGTGGATCAGCCGGATTGCGTGCCCGGTACGGGCCAGGTCCGCTTCCACCGCGTCAAAGATGGCGGGTGCGTGCGCCGTGTTGCAGGGCAGGCCGGCCACCGTGGCCCCGAGCGCGTCGAGCTGCCGGGCGATGGCAGCAATGGCATGGGCTGGATTCTCAGGGGTTTCATTGAAAAGAAACTGGCTGCGGTCGACAATGCGACCCGGGAGGGAGAGCAGCGCCACGGGCAGGTGCGCCTGATCGGCGCGGGCGCGCGTCTGGTTCAGGATGTTGCGCACGAGGTCTAGCCCGGCGTGGGGGCCCATGCCGCCAATGACGCCGAGGATGGGAGACGCAGTGGACATGACGTGGACGGTAGAGGCCAAAGAACCGCGAAGCCGCCTCGCATAAGGCGGGGGATAGGGAGCTATGCCAAATGGGTGCCAGGTCCGATTTATAAAGCCTCGGCAAAACTTGCGCGGAACGTGACCGTGGACGAACCGTGGCCTGAAGGTAACGTTGACATAACTGCTTGCGGTGCTTAGATTCGCCCATCGACATGCGGAGTGCACCGCGCAAGATTTACTGCCCGGTCGTCTAATGGCAGGACAGCGGCCTTTGGAGCCGTTAGTGGAGGTTCGAATCCTCCCCGGGCAGCATTTTCCGCTTTCCGTCCTGCACGTAGCAGTGCGGGATTTTTGTTGCGCGGCCGATGTGCGCCCCCACCCCGAGGCAGCCTGATCACCTATTCCCCTGTGGTTCTCCATGCGAACGTCGAACAAGGATATTCCCGTCGCCATCTTTGGCGGGCGTTCCAATCCGGCCCTGGCGCGCAACATCGCCGAAGCCTACGGCACGTCGCTCGGCGAACTCACCATTCGCGACTTTGCGGACAGTGAGATCTACGTGCGGTTCGAAGAGTCGATTCGCGGCTCCGACCTCTTCATCGTGCAGAGCACGCAGCCGCCGGCCGAAAACTGGATGGAACTGCTCCTTTTGATCGACGCGGCCAAGCGCGCCTCGGCCGCCCGCGTTACGGCCGTGATTCCCTACTTCGGGTACGCCCGCCAGGAGCGGAAAGACCAGCCGCGCGTCTCCATCGCGGCCAAGCTGATGGCCAATACGCTCACGACGTCCGGCATCGACCGCATCCTCACGATGGAGTTGCATGCGCCACAAATTCAGGGCTTCTTCGACGTTCCGGTCGATCACCTGTATGGATCGGTCGTATTAATCGACTACTTGCGGCAGTTTGACCTGTCGAACCTCGTCGTCGTGGCGCCGGACGTGGGGGCCCTCAAGATGGCCCGTGCCTACGCGCAGCGCCTCGGCGTTAACCTCGCGGTCATCGACAAGCGGCGGCCGCAACAGAACGAGGCCCAGGTCATGAACATTATCGGCGACGTGGAGGGCAAGAACGTGATGCTCGTCGACGACATCGTGGACACGGCGGGTACGCTCACCCGGGCGGCGGCCGCGCTCCGCAGCGAAGGCGCCCTCAAGATTATGGCGTCGTGCACGCATGCGTTGCTCTCCGGACCGGCGTACGAGCGCATCGAGGCCTCCGAAATTGAACGCCTCATCATTACCGACACCATCCCGCTGGAGCGCCCCTCGGACAAGATTGAGGTCGTGAGCGTGGCGGGCCTGTTCTCCAACGCCATCCGCCGCATTTACACCGACAAGTCGGTGTCGACGCTCTTCGTGGAGTAGCGTCGGCGCCCTCGGACATCATTCTATTTGGATTTCGAAGCGAGCAGCCATCATGGACACCATAACGATTGAAGCCGAACCGCGCGAGACGGGCAAGAAGGCCACGAAGGCGGTGCGCAACAAGAACAACGTACCGTGCATTCTGTACGGCCCGGAAACCGATCCCGTCGCGTTTCAGGTCTCGATCAACACGCTGAACCGGCTCATCTACCAGCGCACTACGCCGATTCTCGACATCGAGGTGGACGGGGAGCACTGGAACTGCATCATGAAGGAATACGACCTTCATCCCATCACGGACCGGCCGATTCACGCGGACTTTCAGGTTCTGAACGAAGGGCGCGCCATCACGCTCACGGTGCCGATCCGCTACGAAGGCACGCCGGTTGGGCAGAAGGAAGGCGGCGACACGCAGTACAACTTCCGCGAGGTCCGCGTGCGGTGCCTGCCCGAAGACATCCCGTCGGAAATCACGGTCAACGTGGAGGAGCTCGACGTGGGCGACTCGCTCCACTTCTATGATCTGGAGGTCGACGGCGTCGCGTTTCAGGTACGGCCCGAGCAGACGCTTGTCACCGTAGTGGCCCCGCGTCTCGAAGTACTGCCCGAGGAGGAAGAGGAAGAAGAGCTTCTCGAAGGCGAGCTCGAAGAAGGCGAACTGCCCGAGGGCGAAGAGGGCGAAGTCCCCGAAGGCGAGGACGGCGAGCAGCCCGAGGGCGAAGAGGGCGAAGGCACGTAACGTCCAACGTGTGGGAATGGGGGGCGGGCGCGTTAGGCGAGCGAGACGGCGAGTCGAAGAGACGAAGCATCGAGGATATACGTCCTTGCTTTTGTGGTGCTTCGGTTTTCCGTTTCCTCGTTTCCTTAGCTCACCCTTTCTCCGATTCCCCATTTCACTCGTTCCCAGAACATGCCGCCGTCCAAACGGCTCATCGTTGGTCTAGGTAACCCGGGTGCCAAGTACGAAGGCACGCGTCACAACGTCGGATTTGTCGTCGTCAATACGCTGGCCGCGCAGATGGACGTGTCGCTCACGGCCGGGCGGTTCAACGCGCTCGAAGGCTGGGGGCGGTACGGCGACCGGCCCTTCGGGCTGGCGCTGCCGCTCACGTATGTCAACCGGAGCGGCGAGGCCGTGAAGCCGCTGCTCAACTACAATAACGTCGACCCCGCCGATCTGCTGGTGGTGGTGGACGACCTGCACCTCAACGTCGGCGCCCTCCGGCTGCGTCCCGGGGGCGGCTCCGGCGGGCACAATGGGCTCACGCACATCGCCCAGGTGCTCGGCACGACGGACTTTCCGCGCCTGCGCATTGGGGTTGGCAACGACTACCGGAAGGGCGAGCAGGCCAACTACGTGTTGTCCCGCTTTACGCCCGAGCAAAAGCCCGCCATCAACGAGGCCCTGGATCGGGCGTGCGAGGCCGCACGCACCTTTATCTGCGACGGCATAGAGGCCGCGATGAATCAATACAATTGATGCAGGTTTCGTGCGAATTATGCGTTAATCACTATGAATGGACGAGACCGGTCGATACTTTGACGCCGATTGTGGCGCGACGGCCCCCATTCCCTCCGGACGCGCGGCGGCCTCGGCATGTGGCTTGCACGTGCGCGCCGCGACAGTTTTCTGAATTTTTTTGACTCCCGATATTCCCCCGCACCCCTCATGAATACCACATCTCTCATCACATACTTGGTACCTGCCAGCGGTGTGATCGCACTCTTATATGCGTTTACGCGCACGCAGTGGATCAACAAGCAGGAGACCGGCACCGAACTGATGGCGGAGCTCGCCTCCAGCATTGCCGAAGGCGCTCGCGCCTTCTTAAACCGTGAGTACCGCATCCTGGCTATTTTTGTGCTGGTGGTCGCCGCGCTGCTCGCGGTCGCCAACATGGGGCAGGTCAACTCCTCCTGGCTCATTGCGGTCTCCTTCATCGTGGGCGCATTCTGCTCGGGCCTGGCCGGCTTCATCGGGATGACGGTGGCGACGAAGGCGAACGTGCGCACGACGCACGCGGCCCGCACCGGCCTTAGCCCGGCCATGAACGTGGCGTTCTCCGGCGGCCTCGTCATGGGCCTGTCCGTCGTGGGCCTCGGCATCATCGGCCTCGGCGTGCTGTGGCTCATCTACACGGGCCTCGGCTGGGAGACGGCCAAGGTCATCAACGTGATCACGGGCTTCTCGATGGGCGCCTCCTCTATCGCACTCTTCGCGCGTGTGGGCGGCGGCATTTACACGAAGGCGGCCGATGTGGGCGCTGACCTCGCCGGAAAGGTCTACGCCGGCATCCCGGAAGATGACCCGCGCAACCCGGCCACCATCGCGGACAACGTGGGCGACAACGTGGGCGACGTGGCTGGCATGGGCGCCGACCTCTTCGAGAGCTACGTCGGCTCCATCATCGGGACGATGGTGCTGGGCGCGGCGTTTATCCCCGCCTTCCAGGGCGCCAGTGGCACCATCGAACTGGCCGCCGTCCTGCTGCCGCTCGTCATTGCCGCGGCCGGCATCCTCGTGGCCATCGTGGGATCCTTCTTCGTGAACGTGAAAGAGGGCGGCAACCCGCAGACGGCGCTCAACATTGGCGAGTTTGGGGCGGTCGGCATCATGTTCGCCGTCGCCTTTGGGATCATCACCTGGCTGCTGCCGAGCCAGTGGACGGCCGCCAGCCTCATCACGGGCGCAGAGTTTACCTACACCAGCACCGGCATTTTCATGGCCGTCGTGATCGGCCTGCTGGCAGGGACGTTCATCGGCCTCATCACCGAATATTACACCGCCACCGACAAGAAGCCGGTCATCGGCATCGCCGAGCAGAGCGTGACCGGCACAGCCACCAACATCATCAGCGGGCTGGGCGTCGGGATGTACTCGGCCGGCATCCCCGCGCTGATTATCGCTTTCAGTATCATGGGCGCCAACTACTTCGCTAGCCTCTACGGCATCGCCATCGCCGCCGTGGGCATGCTCAGCGTGACGGGTATCCAGCTCGCCGTGGACGCCTACGGGCCGATTTCGGACAACGCGGGCGGCATCGCCGAGATGGCCGAGCTGCCGCCGGAAGTGCGCGAGCGCACTGACAAGCTCGACGCCGTGGGCAACACGACCGCCGCCATCGGCAAAGGCTTTGCCATCGGCTCCGCCGCGCTGACGGCGCTGGCCCTCTTCGCTGCCTACATGCAGCAGGCCGGTGTGCCCAATATCGACGTGGCCGAGCCGCGCATTCTGGCCGGCCTCCTCATCGGCGCCGTGCTGCCGTACGTCTTCAGCGCGATGGCGATGGGGGCCGTGGGCCGCGCCGCCGGCGACATGATCACCGAGGTGGGCCGCCAGCTCAACGAGATCCCCGGCATCATGGAAGGCACCGCCAAGCCCGACTACACGCGCTGCGTCGACATCTCCACGAAAGCCGCCCTGCGCGAGATGGTGACGCCCGGCGTGCTGGCCGTGGTTGTGCCTGTTGTCGTC
>JAAAPH010000213.1 GCA_009908415.1 Bacteroidota bacterium | reverse complement strand
GAGAGCATGCTATGCTTACGTGCACACGAGCGCCCATCGGTTAAGACGACGGGCCCGAGTCGCTTCCATCCAATCCCGCGAATCCGTGCCACTGCACCGCCACCCATTCATCGACGAGGTGCGCCAGACGCTCCGGCTGGCCGGGCCGGTGGTGGCCGCGCAGCTCGCGCAGATCTCGATGGGGTTCGTCGATACGGTCATGGTGGGCCGCCTGGGCGAGGAGGCGCTCGCCGGCGTGGCGCTCGGCAACACCGTCTTCTTTTTTGCACTCATCGTGTGCCTCGGCGTAATCCAGGCCGTTGGCCCCATGGTGTCGCAGGCGCATGGCGCGGGCGAGCGCGAACCCATCGAGCGGAGCGTGCGCCAAGGGCTGTGGCTCGGCGTGGTGCTCACCGTACCCGCCGTGCTGATTCTGTGGAACATCGCGCCGGTGTTGCGCGCGGTCGGGCAGCCCGCCTCGGCGGTGGCGGCCGCGCAGGGCTATCTCCACGCCATCGTTGGCGGCTTTCTGCCGGCGCTCTGGTTTATGGCCCTCCGCAGCTTCGTGGAAGGACTGGCCCGCCCGCTGCCCGTCACCGTCATTACGTGCCTCGGGGTTGGGCTCAACGTGGGCGCGAACTACGTGCTCATGTTCGGGGCCGGGGGGCTGCCGGCGCTCGGGCTGGAAGGCACCGGGTGGGCCAGCACCATCGTGCTCTGGTTCCTGTTTGCGATGCTGGCGCTGCTCGTGGTGCGCATGAGGCCGTTTGCCCGCTACCGCATCTTCCGCGGGTTGGGGACGCCCGATCTCGCGTATTTCCGTGCGTTGGTGCGCATCGGATGGCCCATCGGCGTTTCGTCCGGCATCGAGGCCGGGCTGTTTATGCTCACCGCGCTCATGGTGGGTGTGCTGGGCACCACGGCCCTCGCGGCCCACCAGATCGCCTTACAATGCGCGGCGTTTACGTTCATGGTGCCGCTTGGCGTCGGGATTGCCGGCTCGGTGCGTGTGGGGCAGGCCGTGGGGCGCGGGCGTCCCGATGACGCGCGCCGTGCCGGTTATGCCTCCATGCTCCTGGCCGGCCTGTTCATGACCGGGGCCGCCGTCGTGTTCGTGGCCGTGCCCGAGTCGATCGTGCGCCTGTACCTCGATGTCGGGGCCCCGGAGAATGCCGACGTGGCCGCGCTGGCCGTGACGCTGCTGGGCATCGCCGCGCTCTTTCAGGTGTTCGACGGCATCCAGGTGGCCGCGATGGGCGCGCTCCGTGGACTGAAGGACACCCGCGGACCCATGCTCATTGCCTTCGTCACCTACTGGGGCATCGGGCTGTCGACCGGGTACACGCTTGGCATCATCTGGCAATGGGGCGCGGAGGGCTTGTGGTGGGGGCTCGTGGTCGGCCTCGCCACCGCCGCCTTGTTGTTATCGATACGCTTCCGGCGGCGCGTCGGCCAACCGGCCGTCGAGGCCCGTGCGACTGCCCCACCGGACGCGTCGGTGCCCCCTGCGTGACGCCGAGGAGCGCCCGTATCAACGGCGGAGCGCCCGGCAGCCCTTCTTTTCGTCGCCCAGCGTAGTGCCGCGGTCGGCGGGTGAGGAGGCTGTTCCCTTTTCATCCCCTCAAGGCTGACGAGGGCCGAGCACTTCGCGCCACGTGCCGGTGAATCAGCGCACGAGTGAACGGGCAATTCAAAGCGCAATTCACAGAAGCCGCCATCTCTGTCCAGCGAGGGGCTCGACTCGGCACACACCTTGTCTTGTTGTTGTCCCTCGCCCTCTGCACATTGGTGGGCGTTAAGGCCGCAGGAGGCACCGCGCGCTTGACAGGCTGCGGGTGCGTCCGTCGTTTGAAGGTATGATTCATTTGAAGCGGCTGAAGAACCTCGTAAAGGTTTCAATGTAGAGTGAAAACGCAGGCCGAGGGGGCAAAACCTTTTTATCCTAAATTCAACCCCGTCCGTCTATCTTGCCGCCTTTGTAACGTACCTTTAACGTCACTCAGATCCGACCTCCACTGCTGAACGCTGGGACCTCATGTCGCAAATATTTCCTAAGAAGGCGAATGCCTTGCCGTTGTTATCGCTGGGGGGCGCCCTCTTCGGAGGCATCGCACTCATCTTTCTCGTCTGGTACTACTTCTCCCCTGAGTTTCTCGTAGTCGGGTATCAGCCCGAGCAGCCTGTCCCGTACAGCCACCGACTGCACGTGGACCAGCTCGGCATGGACTGCCAGTACTGCCACAACTGGGTCGAGAACTCGGCGCACGCCAACGTGCCGCCCACGCAGACGTGCATGAATTGCCACAATCAAATCCAGACGGACTCTCCCAGGCTATTGCCGGTGCGGGAGAGCTGGGCCAATGACGAGCCCATCGAGTGGGTGAAGGTGCACCACCTTCCAGACTACGCGCACTTCAGCCACGCGAACCACGTGAACAGCGGCGTAGGCTGCGAGACGTGTCACGGGCGCGTTGATCAGATGGGCGAGGAGGGCGTCTACCAGGCCGAGCCGCTCTCGATGGGGTGGTGCTTGGAGTGCCATCGCCAGCCCGAGTTGTATCTGCGGCCCGAGGATGAAATCACTACGATGGGGTACGTCCAGCCGTCGAACTTCGTCCAGCGTAATTTGGAGCGCATCCGGGAGGAAGGCATTCAGCCGCCCACCAACTGTTCGGCCTGCCATTACTAGACGTTGCACGATCCAGGTTTTGAAGGTCCTAGGGTTGAGAACGGAGCCTGCGGACCGGCTAATCTGCCCACCTGAAATTCTATCTGTATGATTGAGCTTGATGTTATCGACGACCCGAAGTCGGCCGAGGACGACGCGTCCGGTAAGCGCTTTTGGCGCAGCGAAGCCGACCTCAAGCAGAGTGCGGCTTTTCAAGAGGTGCACGAAGAGGAGTTCCGGACGGGCACGAGCGAGCCGCCCGGAGGGGCCTCGCGGCGCCAGTTTTTGCAGCTCATGGGGGCTTCGATGGCCATGGCCGGCCTGACGGCCTGCCGGCGTCCTGTTCAAAAGATCCTCCCTTACGCACGGAAGCCCGAAGAGGTGATTCCCGGCGTGCCGCAGCAGTACGCGACGGCCATGCCGTTCCGCGGCGTGCTGCGCCCGCTGCTGGTCGAGGCGCACGAGGGGCGGCCCACGAAGGTTGAGGGCAACCCCGACCATCCCGAAAGCCAGGGCGCAACGAGCGGGTTCGAGCAGGCGTCCGTACTCAACCTCTACGACCCGGATCGCTCGCGGCGCATCCTGCAGAATGGCAGCGAGGCGTCGTGGAGTGACGTGCTGAGTATGGCCCGTCAGCTGGCAGAAGGCGCCGAGGACAAAGATGTGGCTGTGCTCGCCGAAGAATCGTCGTCGATTACGATGGCCGCCCTGCGCGAGCGGATGGAGGAGCGGTTCCCGCAGCTCCGGTGGATTACGTATCGCCCCACGGGCGACGATCCTGTGGCGCTCGGCACGCAGCAGGTCTTTGGCCAGGCGCTGCGCCCCCTGTACCAGCTCGACGAAGCGCAAACCATCGTCAGCCTGGATGCCGACTTCCTGGGCAGCACGGACCGAAACTTCACGCGCAACACGCGCCGGTTTGCAGCCGGCCGCAAGCTGGAGACGGCCGAGGATGACATGAGCCGCCTCTACGTTGTGGAGAGCGCGTACTCGACGACGGGCGGCATGGCCGACCATCGGCTGCGCATGAAGTCGAGCCGGATTGCCGCCTTCGCCGCAGCGCTGGGGGCAGAGTTCGGCGTCGGGCCGGGAACGGATGCGTCCCTCTCCGAGAACGAGCAGCAGCATGTAGCCGCGATGGCGCGGGACCTGCGCGAAGCCGGCAGCGACGGGGTGCTCATGGCGGGGGAGACGCAGCCCCCCGCTGTGCACGCGCTGTGCATGGCCATCAACGACCAAATAGGCAGCATCGGGACGACGGTACAACTGCTCAACCCCGGCACGGACACGCAGCCGGCGCAGAGCGGCGCGCTGGCGACGCTCGCGGACGACATGCGCAGCGGGCAGATGGATGCCGTCATCATGCTGGGCGTAAACCCGGTGTACGACGCCCCGGCGACGCTTGACTTTGGCGCGGCGCTCCGCTCGGTGAGCACGTCCATCCACCTCGGGCTGCACGTCGACGAGACGGCGCGGGCCGCGCAGTGGCACATTCCGCAAGCGCACTATCTGGAGACGTGGAGCGACGGCCGCGCCTATGACGGCACGGCGTCGATCATCCAGCCGCTTATCGCGCCGCTCTACGACGACGCCACGTCCGAGATTGAGCTGCTCAATGTCCTTGCCACCGGCGTCGACGCAGCCGGATACGACCTCGTCCGCGAGCAATGGCGCAACCGCCTCGACGGGCCCTTCGAGCAGGGCTGGCGCCGCGTGATTCACGACGGCTACCTGCCCGATAGCGGCTTCGACGCCGTCACGGCTTCGGCCGACCCTGATGCCATCGGCGACCTTTCGGCCCCCGATGAGGAGATGGAGGTCGTCTTCCGCCTCGACCCGAAACTGCTCGACGGGCGGTTTGCCAACAACGCGTGGATGCAGGAACTGCCGGATCCCACGACCAAGATCGTGTGGGACAACGTCGCGCTCATGAGCCGCGCCACCGCGGACGAGCTGGGCGTCGACATCGAGTACGATCAGGGCAAGTTCCTCGTCGACCGCGTGCAGGTCACGCTCAACGGGGCATCCGTCGAGCTGCCGGTCTGGGTTCAGCCGGGCCTGCCGGACGGCTCCATCACCGTGGCCATGGGCTACGGCCGGGAGCTGTCCTCGAACCGCCCCACCCGCTCGACGCCCTTCTGGGACACGGACGACTACACGGATGTGTACGGCGACGGCCCGCTGGGCAACGGCGTCGGCGAGAACGTGGCGCCGCTGCGCAACGCGTCGATGGCGCCCGTTGCGACGGACGCACAGGTTGAGCGCGTAGACGGCGAGAAGTACATGATCGCCACCACGCAGGAGCACGGTTCCATGGAGGATCGTCCTATCGTGCGATGGGCTACGCTGGACGAGTTTCGTGACAACCCGGACTTCGCCGGCGAGATGGGGGCTCCGGTCCCCGGCTCCGATGCGGAGGGCGATGCGGGCTACGACGAGTATCCCATGCTGTGGGAAGAGAACCACCCGTCCGAGACCCCGGCGCTCAAGGACAACCCCTACTATGAAAATCAGTGGGGTATGACCATCGACCTGAACACGTGCACGGGCTGCAACGCCTGTGTGGTCGCGTGCACGAGCGAGAACAACGTCCAGGTCATCGGCAAGGAAGAAGTCAGCCGTGGCCGGCACATGTACTGGCTGCGGATGGACCGCTACTACGTCAGCGATGAAGAGCATGCCGATGATCCGGAGATGCTCATGCAGCCGGTGATGTGCCAGCACTGCGAAAACGCGCCGTGCGAGTCGGTTTGCCCGGTGGCGGCGACGGTCCACTCGCCCGATGGCACGAACCAGATGGTCTACAACCGCTGCATCGGCACGCGCTACTGCCAGAACAACTGCCCGTATAAGGTGCGCGTCTTCAACTACTTCAACTGGTCGAAGACGTTGCCCACCGAGGTGCAGATGGCGCAGAACCCGAATGTGACAATGCGTTTCCGGGGCGTGATGGAGAAGTGCACCTTCTGCATCCAGCGCGTGCGCGAGACGCAGCAGCAGGCCCAAAACGAAGACCGCCGCATCCAAGACGGCGAGGTCGAGACGGCCTGCCAGCAGGCCTGCCCGGCCGACGCCATTGCATTTGGCGACCTGAACGATCCGGAGAGCCGGGTCGTCCGCGAACGGCAAAACCCGCGTCGCTACGAACTGCTGGCCTATCTCAACACGAAACCGCGCCTGTCCTACCTTGGGCGGGTGCGCAACACGAACCCGCGCCTTGACGAAGCGGGCAACCCGCAGCTCGCCGACGAATCGGCGTAGCACGCGGCGTCCGATCGATTCGCCTTCACGAACCTAATCTGACATTCCCGTGGCGAACCAGGAACACGCACACTCCACGGCGACCGAGCACAAAGACCTGTCGGCCCTTGCCGCGGACGGGTCGTACGACGCGTCGCCCCCGCTTGTGACGGGCAATCTCGCGTTTGACGACATCACCGAGATGGTGTCCAAGCACGCCGAGAAGAAAAAAACACCGCTCATGTGGTGGATTCTTTTCGGCATCGGCCTCGCCGGCTCGCTGATGCTCTTTGCGCTCCTGGCGTACAAGATCTGGAACGGCGTGGGCGTGTGGGGCAACAACCAGCCCGTTGGGTGGGGCTGGCCCATCGTCAACTTCGTGTGGTGGGTCGGTATCGGCCACGCGGGTACGCTGATTTCGGCCATCCTCTTTCTTTTTCGGCAGCAGTGGCGCACGGCCATTAACCGCTCGGCGGAGGCCATGACCATCTTCGCCGTGATGTGTGCCGGCATATTCCCCGCCGTGCACGTCGGACGCATCTGGGTGGTCTACTGGATGTTTCCGGTGCCCAACCAGATGGAGATGTGGCCGCAGTTTAAGAGCCCGCTGATGTGGGACGTGTTCGCCGTGTCGAGCTACTTCACCGTGTCCCTGCTGTTCTGGTACGTCGGCCTCGTGCCCGACCTCGCTACACTGCGCGACCGGGCCAAGACGTTCTGGCGCAAGCGCGTCCTTGGGTTCTTAGCACTCGGCTGGACGGGGGCCAACCGCCACTGGCGCAACTACGAGAAGTCGTACCTCATCCTCGCCGCGCTCGCCACGCCGCTCGTGCTGTCGGTCCACTCGGTCGTGTCGTTCGACTTCGCGACGTCCGTCATCCCGGGTTGGCACACCACCATCTTCCCGCCTTACTTCGTGGCCGGCGCCATTTTCTCGGGCTTTGCCATGGTGCTCACGCTGCTCATCATTGCGCGGGTGGCGTACAACCTCGAAAACATCATCACGATCAATCACCTGGAGAAGATGAACATCATCATCCTGGTGACGGGCACGCTCGTGGGCTTTGCTTACATCACCGAGTTCTTCATTGCCTGGTACTCGGGCGTGGAGTATGAGCAGTACGCCTTCCTCAACCGCGCCTTTGGGCCGTATGCATGGGCCTACTGGATTATGATGGCCTGCAACCTGATCACGCCGCAGCTCTTCTGGTTCAAGAAGATCCGCCGCAGCATCCCGGCCATGTTCACGCTTTCCATCATCGTGAACATCGGGATGTGGTACGAGCGGTTCGTGATTACCGTCACGTCGCTGCACCGCGACTTCCTGCCGAGCTCGTGGGGCTACTACGCCGGGACGTGGGTCGACGTGCTGACGTTCATCGGCACGATGGGCTTCTTCCTCACGCTCTTCCTTCTCTTCCTCCGCTTCGCGCCCATGGTGGCCATGGCCGAAGTGAAGGCCGTGCTGCCCGAGGCCGATCCGCATCACTACGAAGAGGGCGACGGGCACGGCACCGGCGCCGACGTGGCGTTCATCCAGCCCGCCCAGGAAACCGAGTCGTCGCCCGACACGGACCCCGACGATGCGCCGCCCCCGCCGGACGCTTCGTAACCCGCCCTGGGCCGACCTCTGTCACACCGAATGACCAAGACGCGCTATGATTGACGACCTCACCCGCCAAGTGAAGGCCTCGATGGGTATCTTCGAGAGCCGTGAAGAGGACGACGTGTATGGCCTCCTCGCGGAGTTTTCGAACCCCTCGACGCTCATGCACGCCGCCGAGTCGGTGCGCGAGCGCGGCTATTCGCATTTCGACACGCACAGCCCGTTCCCGATTCACGGCATGGACCGGGCCATGGGGTTGGGCAACTCGAAGGTGGGCTACTTCACATTTGGCGGCGGCCTCACGGGGCTTATCGTGGGCTACTGGCTGCAGTGGTGGACGGCTGCCGTCGACTACCCCCTCAACATCAGCGGCAAGCCGCTCTTTGCCATCGAGCCCTCCATCCCGATCATCTTCGAGGTGGTCGTGCTCTTCTCGGCGTTTGGCGCCGTGGCGGGGATGTTTGCCCTCAATGGGCTGCCGCGCCCGTACCATCCGCTCTTCTACTCGGAGCGGTTCAAGAAGGCCACCGACGATGGGTTCTTTCTGCACATCGCGGCCAGCGACACGCAGTTCGATCAGAACGATACGGCGCAAATGCTGCGCGACATCGGGGCCCTCAACGTGGAACTCATTCAAGACGACGGCGTGGCCGACGCCTAACTCGCCCGCCTTGGTGCGCACGGCCCGATGCGCCCTGATATGCTCGCTTCGATTATGCTCAAGATAGATACGCTCATGCAACGATTCATTACCGTTGGCCTGTTAGCGGGGGCGCTCCTGCTGGGCGGATGCCGGGGCACAGAATCCCGCCGTCCGCCCGTCCACCCAAACCTGAATATGGACATGCAGAACCGGTTCGATCCGCAGGAGGCCAATCCGCTGTTTGCCGACAACGCCGCCATGCGGAAGCCGCCGTCCGGAACGGTAGCGCGCGGCATGCTGCGCGAGGACGCTCGCTACTATGCCGGGCGCACCGAGGACGGCGAGTACGTCGAGCAGATGCCGGTTCCTGTGACACAGGCTCTGCTGGAGCGCGGCCAGGAACGCTATGAAATCTTCTGCACCGTCTGCCACGGCGGGGCCGGCGACGGCAACGGCATCATCATGACGGGCAACTACGGGTACACGCCGGCGCCTACATACCACAGCGAGCGCCTTCGCGACGTCACGGACGGATACATCTACGATGTCATCACGAACGGCGTCCGGAACATGACGGGATACGCCCAGCAGATTCCGGTGGCAGATCGGTGGGCCATCGTGGCGTACGTGCGCGCCCTGCAGCGCAGCCAAAACGCGGATGCCGCGGACGTGCCCCAGAGCGTTCTGTCCGGCACTCCGTCCGGCAGCAGCGCCGGGGCGAGCGGCCAGGCCACGGGCGACCAAGATTAGCCGCCCCGCGATTTGTAACGAGACCCTCTTCCACCTATCTTTCAGCGCCGCTCACGGGCGGCCTCAACTCATCCACGTGCTATGAAGGATTCCGTACAGCGCAGTTCGCTCCTTACCTGGCTGGCCGACCCGTTGCAGGCAACGCGGGACACGGCGAAGCGCGCCTTTCAGTCGACCACGGACCGGCGGGTCTGGCTCGCGCCGCTCGGCATTGGCGTGGCGCTGCTCGTGCTGAGCGCCATTGGCTTTGCCGCCGATCCGGAGCAGTTCTATTTTTCGTACCTCATCGGGTGGTCATTCAGCCTGTCGATTGCGATCGGCGGGCTGTTCTTCCTGTTCTTCCAGCACCTGACGCGGGCCGAGTGGAGCGTGGTGGTCCGCCGCATTCCGGAGGCGCTCGTGTGGGCGTTCCCGGCGCTGTTCGTGCTCGGGATCCCCATCCTCTTTGGGATGCACGATCTGTATCACTGGACGCACGAAGAGTTGTACGTAGAGGGGACGCCGGAGTACGATGCGATCCTCGCTGGCAAGCGCGCCTACCTGAACACGCCGTTCTGGATCGGGCGGGTCGTTTTCTACTTTGCCGCATGGACACTCATCGCATACAAACTGTACACGCTGTCGGTGCGCCAGGACGTCGATCCGGACACCGACATCCCGGCCCAGCAGCGCACGGTCAGCGCGTGGGGCTTGCCGCTCGCGGCCGTCACCACGGCGTTTGCCAGCTACGACCTGCTGATGTCGACCTACCCGCACTGGTTCTCGACGATCTTTGGCATCTACTTTTTTAGTGGCGGCTTTCTCGGTGCGGTCTGCCTAATATCCGTCCTCTCGATGTCGATGCAGCGGGGGGGCATGTTGAAGAATGTGGTGACCAAGGAGCACTACCACGACCTCGGCAAATTTACCTTCGGCTTCGTCGTGTTTTGGGCGTACATCGCCTTCAGCCAGTACATGCTCATCTGGTACGGCGGCATCCCCGAGGAGACCGTATGGTACAAATACCGGATGGAGTACGGATGGGGTTACCACAGCGCGGCGCTGCTCCTGGGGCACTTCATCATCCCCTTTATTCTCATGCTCCCCCGCTTTGTGAAGCGGTCGAGGCCGATCCTCGCGTTCTGGTCGGTGTGGCTATTGGGTATGCACTGGTTCGATTTGCACTGGGTCGTCGCGCCGGTGCTGAACGAGCAGGGCGGCTTCCACTGGCTCGATTTTGCCTGCTGGCTGGGCCTCTTCAGTCTCATCGTGGGCCTCGTCATGTACCGGCTGAGCCGGCACGCTCTCGTGCCGCAAAACGACCCGCGGCTTGCCCAGTCGCTCCGCTTTGAAAACGCCTAGCCGCATGCCGATACGTACAGGGGGGGTTTTCCTGTTATCTTCACCCAGAAAAGCGATCTCACCAAATACCCTTCGCGTTTCTGGTAATCCAATGAAAGTCAAAGCGCTATGGAAAACGAAAGCACCGAAACGACGACATCCGTGCTCGCCTCGCCGCGGCCCGTGGCGCCCCGCGAGGCGACCATCGTGGACGGCCGTGAGGTGACGTTCGAGTGGCGCCCGGTGGAGGGCACCGAGGCCTACCGCCTGCAGGTGGCGCGCGACACGGCGTTTAAGACGGTCGTGTTCGAGCAGGACGTGCCCGCCGACACGACGGCCCTTACGGTGGCCGATTTCTTTCCGATGGACGAGCAGACGTATTTCTGGCGGATACTTGCCCAAAACGAGAACGGGTGGAGCCGGGGCGATCGGGTCGAGAGCTTCGTGAGCGGCACGCCGGAGGATGTTCAGCAGCATATCCGTACGCCGGACCAGGACGAGAGCTACGGGCCGGTCACTGAACTCGTCCGCTCGGCCTCGCGCATGGTGTCCGAGCAGTTGGCCGAAGAAGACGGCGACCGGCTCGAAAAAGAGCGCGAGATCGGAGTAGCCTACGAAGGCGTGCCCAGTGGTCAGATTCTGGCCATTGCCGTCTCTATCCTGTTCGCCGTGGGGATCATCGTGATCATCCTCTTCCAGTGGACCAACATTACCGAGGCCGCGGTACGGCAGGCGTCGGCTGCCCAGTCGGAGTACACGCTGCTCCGCGAAACCGAGGCGCAAGCGAACCAAAAGCTGAGTGGCTACGAGGTGCTCGATGAGGAGGCCGGCACGTACCGCATTCCGATCGACCAAGCCATGAATCTCATGGCGAATGAAGCGTACGAACAGGGCGGGCGTGATTACTCGCCAGAGGCGCCCTTCGTGCAGCGCGCTCCATCCAGCGCGGAACAGTGAGCGACGTACTGTTGAATTAAAGTGCATGCCCCGAGAGGGGGCAACTGCAATGGGGTCTACGCGAACGCTAATTGTACTGATTACTGTGCTGCTCGGGATTGGGCTGGCTGAGACCGTCCATGCCCAAGAGAGCGGTCAGATGCGGCGCGAGTTTGAAGGCGTGAGCATCGACGAAAAGCTGGGCGACACGATTCCTCTCGACGTCACGTTCCGCAACGAGCAAGGCGAGGCGGTCACGCTGGGGCAGTACTTCGACGGCGACCGGCCCGTGATGCTCACGCTGAACTACTACGATTGCCCGATGCTCTGCCCCATGATGCTCGACCAGTACACCCGTACGCTCAAGGGCATTGAGTGGGTGCCGGGTGAGCAGTTTGAGGCCGTGACCGTCAGCTTCGACCCGGACGAGACGCCGGCGATGGCCCGCCGCCAGAAGAAAAGTTATGTTGCAGCGCTCAACAAGCCGGGCGCCGGGAAGGGGTGGCACTTTTTGACGGGGCGTGAAGCCTCCATCAAAGCCCTGACCGATGCGGTGGGCTTTAACTACCGCAAGGTAGAGGGGAACGAGGAGTACGCCCACCCAACAGCCGTCATCTTCTTGAGCGGCAACGGCAAGGTGACGCGCTATATTTACGGCATGGAAATTCCGTCTTCCGACACGCGCCAAGCGCTGGTCGAGGCGTCGAACGGAACGGTGGGGAACGTTATGGATCAGATCAAGCTGTACTGTTATCAGTTTGACCCCAACGCTAACTCGTACACGGCCGATGCATTTGCCATCATGCGCATCGGCGGCGTGCTGGCCACGGTTCTGATGGGGGGACTTCTGTTTTACTTCTGGCGCCGCGAACGATCGAAGCTAGAGCAAGACCGGTTCGATCGGCGCATGGAAGAAGGCCTGGACGAATACGTAACGGCTTGACCCTTCCGCACTGCGCCTTTTAACACCTACATCGTTTTACCGAGAGACCTATGGTATCTGCATTACTGGCACAGAGCAACAGCGTCTGGCTTCCGACCGACGCCTCGACGCTGGCGCCCGAGTACGACAGCCTTTTCTATTTCGTGCTGTGGACGAGCGTCGTCATCTTCGTCGGCGTTGTGGCCGCGATGGTGTGGTTTGCCTACAAGTACCGGCGTCAAAGCCCCGACGAGCGGCCGGAGCTGGTTGAGGAAAGCAAGCTCATGGAAATCTCGTGGGTGGTGATTCCCACCATTCTGGTGCTCATTGTCTTTACGTGGGGGTTCCGCGCGTTCATCAAGTTTGGCGTGGCCCCGCCCGACGCCTATCAGATTGACGTGCGGGCCCAGCAGTGGAGCTGGCTCTTTACGTATCCCGATGGCACACAATCGTCAGAGCTGCACGTGCCCGTCGACCGGCCCGTTCGCCTTAAGATGAACAGCACGGACGTGCTCCATAGCTTCGCTGTGCCGGCCTTCCGGATCAAGCAGGACGTGCTCCCGAACCGCTACTCGTACGTCTGGTTTGAGTCCACGAAGACCGGCACCTTCAAGGTCTACTGCACCGAGTATTGCGGCACGCAGCATTCGGGTATGCTGGCCGATGTCGTCGTACAGTCGCAGTCCGACTTTGAGCAGTGGCTACAGGAGGCCGGTACACCTGAGGACATGCCCCTCCCGGAGCTGGGGCAGCGGGTGTACCAGCAGCAAGGCTGTCAGGCCTGTCACAGTCTCGACGGATCGCGCATGGTTGGCCCTACGTTACAAAACGCCTATGGCACGGAGCGGCAGTTTGCCGACGGGTCCTCGACGGTGGCCGATGAGAACTACCTCCGGCAGTCGATCCTGAATCCGGGCGAGCGCGTGGTGGAAGGCTATCAGAACGTGATGCCCGCCTCGTACAGCTCGTTGTCGGACCGCCAGGTCAATGCCCTGGTTGCTTTCATTAAGGAGCAGAGCGACGCGGCGGAAGGCACTACTGCCGCTAATAGCTCCCAGCCGCCCCTGCAAGGCAGCGCCGCTCAGTAGCGTCGCACGCCCTCGATTTTCCAGACGATCGTTTTACTAGACTGAATTCGTGCACATGGAAACGGCACACAAAGAGGCTTCGGGCGTGACGAAGACGGAGGAAGCGCCCAACTATCTCAACCACGAAAGTGGCATCTGGTCGTGGCTCACGACGCTGGACCACAAGCGCATCGGCATTATGTATGCCTGGGCCGTGGCCTTCTTTTTCCTCGTGGGCGGCCTACTGGCGCTTGCGGTACGCATGGAGCTCTTCGGGCCCGGCGAGACGATCATGGGGCCGGACGCGTACAACCAGACGTTTACGCTGCACGGCATCATCATGATCTTCTTGTTCCTGGTGCCGGCGACCCCTGCCGTGCTCGGGAACTTCGTCTTGCCCATCCAACTCGGGGCGAAGGACGTGGCCTTTCCAAGGCTGAACTTGGCGAGTTGGTACATCTACATGATCGGCGCCTTTACGGCCATTGCCGCTATCCTGCTCGGCGATATCGACACGGGCTGGACGTTCTACGCGCCGTACTCGTTGCAGCAAGGCTCGGCCGTCATCATCATGACCGCCTCCGTCTTCGTGATCGGCTTCTCGTCGATCCTGACGGGGATGAACATGATCGTGACGATCCATAAGATGCGGGCGCCGGGCCTCACGTGGAACCGGCTGCCGCTCTTTGTCTGGAGCATCTACGCCACCTCCATCGTCCAGATTCTGGCGACGCCCGTCATCGGCATCACGATGCTGCTCCTGATCTTTGAGCAGGTGCTGCAGATCGGCATCTTCGATCCGGCGCTCGGCGGCGATCCGATCCTGTTCCAGCACTTCTTCTGGTTCTACTCGCATCCCGCCGTCTACATCATGATTCTGCCGGGCTTCGGGATCATCTCGGAGCTGATCGCGACGTTCTCGCGGCACCGCGTGTTCGGCTATCGCGCCATCGCGCTGTCGTCGGTGGCGATCGCTATGCTCGGTTTCCTCGTCTGGGGCCACCACATGTTCGTCTCCGGGCAGTCGGCCGTGTCGTCGATCATCTTTTCGCTGATCACCTTCCTGATCGGCATCCCGTCGGGTATCAAGATTTTCAACTGGATCGCGACGATGTACAAGGGCTCGATTTGGCTCCAGACGCCCATGCTCTACGCACTGAGCTTCCTCTTCCTGTTCACGATCGGGGGGCTCACGGGCATCGTGGTTGGCGTGTTGGCGCTGGACATCCACCTGCATGACACGTACTTCGTCGTGGGCCACTTCCATTACGTGATGATGGGCGGCATGGTGATGGCCCTGCTTGGGGGCGTGCACTACTGGTGGCCGAAGATGACCGGGCGCATGTACAACGAGACGGCCGGCAAGATCGCCGTGGCGCTCATCTTCGTCGGCTTCAACCTGACGTTCTTCAGCCAGCTCATCATGGGGACGAAGGGCATGCCGCGCCGCTACTACGACTACCTGGAGCAGTTCACCGCCCTCCATCAGGTGTCGACCATCGGCTCTTGGATTCTGGCCGCCGGCCTCTTCTTGGTGATGGGCTACGGGCTGTACTCGCTCGTTCGCGGTAAGAAGGCGCCGGCGAATCCGTGGGGCGCCGCCACGCTGGAGTGGACCAATGTGGCCGCCATCCCCGATCCGCACAACTTCAAACGGACCCCGCTCGTCACACGCGGCCCGTACGACTTCCACCTGGCCGACGAGGTGTTTGGCGGCGGCGACGGCGCGGGGGATGGCGCGGCCGTGCGCGCCCCGGACGCCGCCCCGCCGGCCCCGGAGCCGAAGACGGCCCAGTAATTCTTCACGACCATTGATTATCGTTTATCATGGCGACTGACACCGCAGTAGCAACCCCCGAGGCGGACGAGAGCCACGCGCATCATCCTCCGCACTTGCAACATCACTTCGTCTCGTCGGAGCAGCAGTTCGACTCGGCGAAGCTGGGCATGTGGCTGTTCCTCATCACGGAGATCCTGCTCTTCAGTGGGATGTTCGTCGCGTACACCGTGTACCGGGCATGGCATCCGGAAGCGTTCACGGAGGCCAGCGCCACCCTCGACTGGGTGCTCGGCGGCGTGAATACACTCGTGCTGCTGGGGTCCTCGTTCACCGTGGCGCTGTCGATCCATTTCGCGCAGAAAGACGATCGGATGAAGGCGTTTTGGAACCTCATCGCCACCCTTGCGCTGGCCGGCGTGTTTATGGTCATCAAGTATTTCGAGTGGACGGCCAAGTTTGAGCATGGCGTCTTCCCGGCGGGTTTCTTCGATCCGCATGGCGGGTACTACGAGACGCTGGCGAGCATTCCGTACACGGGCCAGTTCTTCAGTATCTACTTTGTGATGACGGGCATCCACGGCCTCCACGTGCTCATCGGCATGGGAGTCATCGGCTGGATTGCATGGCGCACGTTCCGTGGCCACTTCAGCAGCGAGTATTACACGCCCATCGAGATCACGGGGCTGTACTGGCACCTCGTCGACATCATCTGGATTTTTCTCTTTCCGCTGCTCTACCTCGTGTAGCGGATCCCCGACACCCGGCTTTTCATCTGTATCCACCGTTAAGTTAAGGAAGCTCTCATGGCGCACTCGGACGGCCACGCCGATCACCATATCATTCCCTTCAAGACGCTCGCCAACGTCTTCGGGGCGCTCGTCGTGCTCACGGTCCTCACGGTCGCCGTCGCACAGGTCGATCTGGGGCCGTTAGAGATCCCCGTTGCCCTGGGCATCGCGATCGCCAAGTCGGCGCTGGTCGTGATGTTCTTCATGGCGTTGAAGTACGACAAACCCGTCAATTCGATGGTCTTCACGGTGGGGACCGTGTTCGTCGTGGTGTTTCTCGTCTTCACCTTGTTTGACACCGCCTTCCGCGGGGACATCGGGAACGTGGGTGTCCAAACCATCGAAGAGGAAGAGGCTGAGCTCGAACGGCTTCGCGAACGGGAGCCGGATCCGGAGCAGCTTCGCGTAACGCCCTCTGATTACGGGCAGGACGGCACCGGAACGGGGAGCGAAGACATGAACGACCAATGACAGACCACCGCTTGCCACGACGGAGAACCAAAGGATTGGTCTGGGGCCGCTACGTGATGTAGCGGCCCTTGCTATCTCCGAGCGACGCGCCTCGTTTGTAACATTTACGCACGAGCCAACGCCTAAAGAAGAAAAATAGCGGCGAGGCCGCGAGCCGCGCTAACAAAAAAGGTTCGCAGGCATTAGATTAACCCAAGTTTTGTGTCATTTACTGGCGTGGAGGCTTCCGCCTTTCGGGCCCCGATCCGAAACCGACCGCTAGGAGGTTCACGCAAGTAAATCTCTCCTGAACGGCCGATAGAGCCCATGGAGATGATTGGCATCCGTCGGGTTGCGCCCTCGTGTCGGAATGAGATCCCAGATCATGTCTGGGACAGGGCTCAGAAATGACAACCTTTCGCGTAGGACACAACTTGGGTTAGATTATACAGTACGCTTTGACGCATGAGTCGCAGCTAACGAGATCCTGCTTCTGCCATGTTCGTCCTCTTTGTCACCCTTGTTGGGCCCATCATCTTCTTCTTGCTCACGTGGGTCATCGCCACGGTGTACCGGCTGTACTTTCCGGAGCGGCCGCTTCCCTTTGAGCAGGATCCCGTGATGGTTCGCCGGCGCGCGACCGACCAGGGAAAAAGTGTGCCAGTAGGCCTGCGTGAGATCCGGGCCGACGAGCGACATCGCCGTCGCAAAGCCTCCCGCGAACGCAACTATCACTACGCGTGGGGCGGCTCCGACGGCTTTCCCGAACAGTGGGAAGAAGACCTCTGGCAGCGTCGCAACTGAGCTCGCGAAAGCGCGTTCTGCTTACTCGGTCCGTGTCGTCACCGTCTGCAGTACGAAATCGGCCAGCGCATCGCGTGCCGCGGAGAGCGTCTCCTGAAAGTCGTCCGGGTCGGCGCCCAGGCGTCCGGTCACCGCTTTAACCACATGGCAGGAGACCCCGTGTTGCGCAGCCACGTACGCTACGGCGTACCCCGTCGTGTCGCTCATATCGGCCAGTCGTTGCCAGTAGCCGTTCTCTGCGTCTCCATCGGCGGCGTGATCGTGCGTCACGAGCCTGCCCGTGGGCAGATCATCCGGAGTGGAAAGAGGCATTTGCGGGTACGAAGGCGCCGTGAGCGAGATGCGATCGCCTTCCAGGACCGCGTTGGCGGCCACCAACGTGCCCACTTCGATCGCGTCGTCCAGCGCCGTCGTCATGCCGACGTGCAGGAGGTGGTTGACGTCGAACTGCTGCAGGAGCCGCTCCGTGTACAGCGTAGCTTTTACTTTGCCGACGCCCGTGACCAGGAGCAGCGTCTCGTCGTGTTGGACGATGTTGCCCTCATCCAGGCCCGTAAGCCGTCCGGCGGCAAAGCGTTCGAGAAGCGAAGCGGCATCGGCCGCTGAGGTATACACAATAGCAAGCATAGAACACCGCGATCAGTGGATGGTACGTATCGAAGATGCATTCGTATGGCGGCTTGGCACGCCGGTGGCAAGGCGATAGCGCGGCGCCGGCGTCAAGAACTAAGCGAATCCCTCATCCAAAATCACTCGTCGCATGAAGGTTATTGAGCACCTCGAACAGGCTTCTGAGCCCCTCATTTCCTACGAAATCATTCCCCCCAAGCGAGGCGGGTCGGCCGAGCAGATGCTCGACGTCGTGGATGCGCTGATGCCATTCGATCCCCCGTTCATTGACGTCACGAGTCATTCGGCGGAGGTCACGTACGAGGAGCGACCGGACGGAACGTGGAAGCGCAAGGTCAAGCGCAAGCGGCCGGGTACGCTGGGGTTGTGTGCGGCCATCGAAGCCCGCTTTGGCATCGATACGGTGCCGCACCTGCTGTGCAACGGGTTCACGCGTGAGGAAACCGAAGACGCGCTGATCGAACTGAACTACTTGGGCATCGACAATGTGCTCGCTGTGCGCGGCGACGACAAGGGGTACGACAAGCCGATCCCGCCCAACCGGTCGCGCAACGAGTACGCCATCGATCTGGTGCAGCAGGTTCACAACATGAATCAGGGCGAGTACCTGGAGAACATGGTTACCGCCGCGCCCACCGACTTCTGCATCGGCGTCGGGGGGTATCCCGAAAAGCACTTTGAGGCACCCAACCTGACCTGGGACATCCTTAACCTGAAGCGGAAGGTGGACGCCGGGGCGCACTACATCGTGACCCAGATGTTTTTCGACAATGACTACTACTTCGACTTTGTCGAGCGGTGCCGCGACGTAGGGATTACCGTGCCGATCATTCCGGGGCTCAAGATCCTTACCAAGAAGCGCCACCTCCGGACGCTCCCGAAATACTTCCACACCGAGATCCCCGAGTCGCTCGCCGCTGAAATCGAAGCGGCAGACGACGAGGAGCACGTCCGGCGAATCGGCATCGACTGGGCCATACAGCAGAGCGCCGAGCTAATGAGCGCGGACGTGCCGTGCCTCCACTTTTACATCATGTCGAGCGCGGACACGGTGAAGCACGTCGTGGAGCCGCTGCGCGAGATGGCATAAGACGGACGGGAAGAGGGAGGGAGATCTCTGGCCCCTCTCACCGCCCTGCTGCTTGCATCTACCGGTGGGCGTCTTTGTCCCTGCTGCGAAGTTGGGCCTTATACTTTTTCAGCTGGCGCCGCAGGTGATCCACACATTGGTTGATGGCTTGCTCGTGGGTCGACGCGGCATCCTCGGCCGAAAGTCGCTTCTGGTACACGTCGATATTGATTTCGGCCGTCTTGTTGCCCGAGGGAGCATTGCTTTCTCCGAGAATCACGTGGGCATTGATGATGCCGTCGTAGTAGCGCTCTAGCTTGGAGAGTTGGCCATCCACGTGGTCACGAAGGTCCGGGTACAGGTCGAAGTGGCGGGCAGTAATTTGGCTTTGCATAGAAATCACCAATGGACGTTAGTGGGT
Source organism: Bacteroidota bacterium (assembly GCA_009908415.1). GTDB lineage: Bacteria > Bacteroidota > Rhodothermia > Rhodothermales > Salinibacteraceae > JAAAPH01. The sequence continues at coordinate 9,134 of JAAAPH010000213.1, read as the reverse complement.
CCAGCGAAACGAAAGAGGGGCCGCGAAACGGGAGCGGCAATTTGGAACAGCTTGTTATGCCTGCCGTGACGGCTTGTTCGTCGGCGTTGGCATGGGCCCTGGTCGTCGGGCTCAGCCGGAGGTCTCCTCCTTGACGGCGGCAAGGAACCGGTCTTCGAGGCGTCGCATGACGGCCTGTTCGTCGGCGTCGCGGTCATCGTAGCCCACCAGGTGGAGTACCCCATGCGCCACATAGCGCCGTGCCTCCTCCTCAAATGAGGTGTCGAACTCCTCGTGCCGCTCGGCGGCCGTATCGAGATCCACGTACACTTCCCCATCTACGCGGTCCGGCGCTTCACTCAAGTCGAACGAGAGGACGTCGGTGAGGTAGTCGTGGCCCAGATGCTCACGGTTAAGGGCCAGCACGGTGTCGTGGTCCGTCAGTACGATGCTTACGGTGCCGAGCGAGCGCGCCTCGGCGTCCACAATGCGGTGGACCAGCGTCTGCAGGATGCGTTCGTCGAGACGCAAGTCCGGGTGATCTTGTTCGATGAGCACCGAGGGGGGAGTGGCGGGGTCAATCAAGGGCGGGGACGAGTGGGTGCGTAGCAGGTAGAGAGGATACAGTCGCCCCACACCACGGGGGTACCGAGGGAGGGAAATCGGAGAAGCCGGGAGGGGACGAGCTAGAGCGTCGACTGCGGGTCCGCAGGGCTGGAAGAACCTGAGGAAGGAACGCTCTGCTCTGAGTTCATGGACGCGTCAGCCGCGGAGGGCGAGGAATTGGACGGAGACGGAACGGACGACGGCGTCACGTCACCGACGTTATTGTCCGAACCCTCTTGCCCGATCGCATTCACGCTGAGGGCGTGAAGGCCTTTCGGACCATCATTCATTTCAAACTCCACGGTTTGGCCCGTGCGCAGGGTCTTGAAATCTTTGTCCGAATCAATCTGGGTGTAGTGCACAAAGATGTCTTCGCCCTCGTCGGGATGATGAATGAAGCCGTATCCTTTCTTCGCGTCAAACCACTTAACGGTGCTTCGTTGCATAGCCATGAGTGCCTCCTCTTTCATCTCAATACCCGGCTTTAGGACGCACACGCGAGGTTCAAGCGGGGCACTGCGTCGATCCGCGGCTTGCCTTCACGACATCCCAGTGCCGGGTGAGCTTCGTAGAACGGATTTAATGGAATGGTGCCGGTTAAGCCTTTCATGTGCAGGAATGCTCCAGAGCGACACTTCACCCAATTCGTTCTGAAGGAGCGCGTCCCGGGGGACAGCAAGCGCCTTCGACACATGATACTGCAACAGTCTGGAATATAGAGTTCAGCTTCTGAGTCTGTCAAGGATTTGCGAAGATGGGGCCTTTGCGATATGCGCTATCCACTCCGCATGCTCCGTACGTGCACGAAGGGTGGAAAGAGAGGGGCGGACGTATTGCGCCCCTGCATGGGGCCACACTTCCCCCCTTCACATTCCGCAGGCGCATGTGGGCCCAGGGCGTAGCCAACAACAAAAAGGGCCACGCCGCGATGGCGTGGCCCCATGGGGCGCGGATGGCCGACCGAATCATTGAGATTATTGCGGCAGGTCCGGCTGCAGGTTGGACGGGAGGTTGGCGCCCCCGGCCGAGTCGGTAACGGCCGATGGCAGACCAAACGCGGATCGAGCGTCGGGCGGAAGTTGATAGGGCGCCTGGGCGAGAAGGGTCTCCAACTGATTGTCGAAGGCCGACAGCGACTCCTGGGCCCCGGCCTGCTGGTACATCATCCGCACCATACCGGCATACTGGAGCGCGAAGCTGAAGTTGCGCCGCGACGAGGCCGTGCGGAGGTCGCCAAAGACAAGCGGCTCGGCCGCTTCCATGAGCTCGACGACGCGGGCGGAGTCGCCAACCGCCTCAAACGCGCGCGCCATGAGAATGCGCGATCGCGCGTCGCCGGCCACCGTGCTGAACGGCATCGCCGCCATGAGGCGCTCGATCAGCTGCCTGCCTTCCTGGGCGTGCCCCTGGGCCGCGAGGCGCTCGGCCGTGTGGGAGAACACGTTGCGGTACGCATCCAGCATGCGCCGCGTGTTCTCGTTGAAGTACACGCCCGAGTCGTTCAGATTCGTGAAGCGGAACTGGTCCAGCCGCGCCGGGGTGATCTCGGGCACCACGCGGCCCATCTGCTGGCTGTGCTTGACGGGGACGACGCGGAACGTGAGGCCCTCCAGTTGGAAGAAGTTCTGCAGGTCCAGCTGGCCACTCGGGGCCACCGTGATGGCAAAGTAGACCGGGCGCTCCCAGCCGTTCTCGGCGTTGGTGCGCAAGATGTTGTACGCCACCTGATCGGCCGCCTGCAGGACATTGAGGTCCTGGCTGAACGGGCGGCCCGTGAGCTTCCACGACATCGGGCTCTCCAACTGACTCGTGTCGCGGGAGGTGACGAACATCTCCGAGGCCTGGGCCACCCGATCCTTGTTGACGGGCAACTGGACGGTGCGCGGTTGCCAGCGGATGTAGCCGAGACTGTTCACGCGGTCATTGGTCATCGAGATGGGAAGCGGCTCCGACGCCAGTGCTTGCTCCTCCATCAGCTGCTCGGTGTACCACGACGTGTTCAAGAGCGAGAGATTGACCACGCGCACGTCCGGCCGCACGTTTTCCACGTTCTGCAAGTACCACAGCGGGTACGTGTCGTTGTCGCCGTTGGTGAAGAGGATGGCGTTCTCATCAAGGCTCATCAGCATGTTGTGCGCGTAGTCCCACGCCACGTAGTTACCAGAGCGGTCGTGATCATCGTAGTTCTGGCCGATCATCCACGCCGGCACCATCAAGAAGAGCAGCGCCGCCACGCCGAGGACGCTCCCGTGCAGCGATGCGCCGCGTAATCGGTCTTGCAGCGACTCGTAGGCCAACTGCAGAAGGCCCGCTGCGCCAATCCCCACCCACATGCTGAAGGCAAAGAAGCTCGCCACGTACGAGTAATCGCGCTCGCGCGGTTGCATCGGCGTCTGGTTGAGGTAAATAATGATGCCGATGCCGGTGACGAAGAAGAGGATGAAGACGCTAAAGGCCCGTCGCCAGTCGTAGCTGAAGTGGAAGAAGGCGCCGAGGAGCCCCAGTAGCAGCGGGAGGGCGAAGTACACGTTGCGGCTGGCCTCCTCGCTGGGTGTCTGCATAGTGGCCCCGCTCGACGCAGTCGAGGCCGGGTCAATGCCGGGAATGCCGGTCACCGCCGGCGCGTCTTGCACGTCGCTGGCTCGCCCGGCGAAATTCCACAGGAAGTAGCGCACGTACATGTGGCCGATCTGGTAGTCGAAGAAGAAGGACAGATCGGAGCTGTAGCGCTCGTAGACGCGCCAGTGCTGCGGATTCGTCGAGTACCGGCGCGGGAAGAGGCTTTCCTCGCCCTGCGGGTTCACCTGGCCGGACTGGTCGTTGAAGGTGGCGCCGCGCAGCAGGGGCGTTGAGCCGTACTGCTCGCGCTTGAGGTACGAAACGAACGACTCCTCGGTGTCCGGATCCATCAGGTCGATGGGCGGCTCGGCCTGGCTGCGGATGAAGATGAGCGCATAGGACGAGTAGCCGATCAGCACCACGGCGAAGCACATTGCCACGATGTTCGCAGCCGGCATGCGCCGCGAGTGGGTGTAGTACACGCCATAGGTTACGGCCGCCACAACAATCAGGAACAGAAAGAGGGGCGTGCCGCTCTGGTCTGCGAGCGAGGGCAAGCCCACGATGATGCCCGGATAGACCGTGAAGAATGCCACGGCGGAGATCAAGCCGGTCAGCACGATGCCCTTCCAGCGCTGTGTGGTCGTCCAGTCTGGCCGGTCGAACTCGGTGAAGAAGACGATCAGGGCGATGAAGAACATCGCGAGCAGGTTAAGCAGGTGCACGCCGATCGCCAGCCCGAAGAGGTAGGCAATGAGCACGAGGTAGCGGTTCGCGTCGAGCCGGAAGGGATGGTGCTTGTTGCCCGAAAGAAGCTCTTCCTCGTGCTGGGCCTGGTCGCCCCACTTCATGATGAGCCACACAACGGTGGCCGTAAAGAACATGGACAGCGCGTACACCTCGGCCTCCACGGCGTTGAACCAGAACGAGTCCGTCGCGGCGAAGGTGACGGCGCCGATCGCGCCGGCCGATGCCCGCACCACGTAGTGACCCGTCGTCGGCGTCTCCGGGTTGCCCTGCCACAGGCGCGTCAGGTGCACGATGATCAGGTAGGTAAATAAAATCGTGGCGGCACTGGCCAGCACCGAAATGAGGTTGACCGACAGCGCCACGTACTCGGCCGGCATGAACATCGAGAAGAGGCGTCCCAGCAGCATGTAGAAGGGGGCCCCTGGGGGGTGCATCACCTGCAGGCCGTGCACGCTGGCGATAAACTCGCCCGAATCCCAGAACGACACCGTAGGCGCCATGGTGAGAAGATAGAGCACCAGCGCAAACAAAAAGACCGCGCTAGCAACAATCCGATTGGTCGTTTTCCAGTTCATGGAAGCAGGGCTTAAACCGCAATGAAATACAGATGTCGGAATGTTACGCCGCGACCCGTTCCGTTGAGGGGCGTCCTCCGGACGGGGCATTGGTCACCGCGTGGTAACGCTCGAAACGAAGCGGCAGTACCGGGTGGAGAGAGGGAAGGTTACGAGGCACTCGACAATCCTTCGACGACGATAACGAGTTCGCCTCGTACTTTATTCTGCTGCGCAAAGTACGACCGCACCTCTTCGAGCGTTCCGCGCCGAAATTCTTCGAACTTTTTCGTGAGCTCCCGGGCCACGGCCACGCGCCGGGTCGGGCCCAGGTGCTCGATGAAGTCGCCGAGCGTGCGCACCAGGCGGTGGGGCGACTCGAACAGCACCATGGTGCGCGGCTCGTCGGCGAGCGCACGGAGGCGCGTCTGCCGGCCCTTTTTCTTGGGCAGAAAGCCCTCAAATACGAACCGGTCGGACGGGAGCGCGCTGGCGGTGAGGGCCGGCACGAAGGCCGTAGCACCCGGCAGCGGCTCGACCGGGATGCCGGCCTCCACGCAGGCGCGCGTGAGGTAAAAGCCCGGGTCTGAGATGCCGGGCGACCCCGCCTCGCTGATGAGCGCGATGCGCTGCCCGGCTTTCATGCGGTTGACCAGCTTCGGCGCCTGAGTGCGTTCGTTATGGTCGTGGTAGCTCGTCGTCGGCGTGTCGATGTCGAAATGATCGAGCAGCACGCCGGCCGTGCGCGTATCTTCGGCCGCGATGAAGTCGGCCTCTCGCAGCACGCGGAGCGCACGGAGCGTGATGTCTTCCAGATTCCCGATCGGCGTGGGGACGAGGTACAGCATGCAATGGGGGTCAGGTTTCACGTGTCACGTTCTATCCCTCAACCTTCACCCTGGAGCCTGGAATTTGGACCGTATCCAGTCCCACAGCCGCGTGCGCAGGGGCGGTGTGGCGCGCAGGTCGAGCACCACGTACAGGACGAGCCACGTGCCCACCACGAGCATGATCGCGTTGGCGATCCACATGCCGAGCCAGGGGGGCAGCAAGCCGCGGTCGGCCAGCTTTTCGCCCTGCACGAGCGTGACCCAGTAGAAGAGAAAGATGGCGAGCGAGTAGCCGCCCACGGCGCCCAAGCTTCCCCGCCGAATGCTCAGGCCCAGGGGCGCTCCGATCAGGGTAAAGATGAGGCAGGCGACCGCGATGGAGTACTTCTTGTAGATCTCGACCATGTACTGATTCACACGGCGCAGCTGCCAGTTTACGTTGCGCTCAATGTCGCTCACGTCCGACTTCATGGACTGGGCCCGCTGGGCGGCCGTGTAGAACACGTTGCGCTGCTCCTGGCGGTTCATGCCGCGCAGGGCGGTGTACCGCGTCGGGTGCGGTTGGAGCGTGTCGGCGCCGGCGATCTGGTAGGCGCTCTGGGGCAGGCCGTTGTAGTCGCGCGAGCGCGTGGTGTCGTAGGTGAGCAGCTCGTGCAGGACGTCGTACAGCTCGGCCTGATGGCGCTCGGCCTTGGTCTGCATCGAGTCGACGCGGCGGAGCATCTCGGGGGTCGGCGTCGTCCGGTCGGTGCGGGCCCCGCCGTCGCTGGAGTTGCGCTCGAACACAAAGTCGGAGAGGTCGAGCCGGAGGGTGTGCCGGTCGAATGCGAGGCGCTCGTAGCGCGGCTCCCGTTGGCCCGGGGTGGGCGGGAGCACGCGGTGCATCTCGCCGTTGCGGAGGACGAGCTCGATGGTGACGCCGCCGTCCTTGGAGACCAGCCGCCCCCGTTCCGCCTTAATGACGGCTTGCCGGTTGCGCCCCTCGGTGTAATCGTAGATCGTCACGTCCAGGAGGCGGTTGGAGTTTGGAGGGCGCTCCTGCACGAGGATGCTATATCCCTCCAGCCCATCGTAGAACACGCCGGGCTGCAGCTCGAAGCCGGGCCGCTTGCTGCGGACGTCCACCCACAGGTTGCGTGCCCGGAAATTAGCCTCGGGGAGCACCACGTTGTTGAAGTACGTCATGCCCCCCGCCACGAGCAGCCCGACGGCGAGCGTCGGCCAGATGAGCTGCCCGAGCGACACGCCCGCGCTCTTGATGACCACGTACGCCTGCGACTCGGCCAGTTGCCCGTACGCCATGAGCGAGGCCAGCAGCACCGACATCGGCACGGCGAGCACGAGCATGTACGCCAGGTTGTAGGCGATGAGCTCGACGATGACGAGCAGCGGCAGGCCCTTGCCCGCCAGCTCCGGCAGCCAGCGGATCAGAAACTGCATGAGCAGCAGGAACATGAGCGTTCCGAGCCAGCCGAAGAAGGGGCCAGGCAGCTTCCGGAGAACCAGCCAGTGAAGACGTCGCAGCATCATGGAGCGGGGACCTCAGCGCGTCGGAGACGCCTGGTAGCGGTCAGTGGAATGAATCGTCCGGTAAACGGCAGGGGGAGCCGGTTGTTCGAGTTGACGCGGCCAAACCCGCCTGGGGGTGCCGCGTACACCGGTCGACCATGTCCCGTAACGATTCCACCGATCCGATCGATCCATGACCGTCCAGTCGTTCACGTTCAACGCGTTCATGACGAACTGCTACGTCTGCCACGACGGGGGCGAGGCCGTGCTCATCGACCCCAGCTGTGCGACGGCTTCCGAGCAGCAGCACGTCGTGGAGTACATCGACGAGCACGAGCTCACGGTCCGGCACCTGCTTTTGACGCACGCCCATATCGATCACATCTTCGGCTGCGCGTTTTTCAGCGCCCGCTATGGGCAGCGGTTCCAGGTGCATGCCGCGGAGCGCGCCTTCATCGAACAGGCCGAGGAGCAGGCCCAGGCGTTCGGCGTGCAGATCGACCCGCCGCCCGTGCCGGACACGTTCCTCGACGAGGGGGACACCGTGACGTTCGGCGGCGTGACGTTTGACATTCTGCACACGCCGGGCCACTCGCCGGGCTCCATCTGCTTCGTAGACGCCGCGAGCGATCAAGCCATCACGGGCGACGTGCTCTTCCAGGGCTCCATCGGGCGCGTGCAGGGCCTTCCGCAAACGTCGCGGCCCCAGCTCATGGCGTCGATCACCGAGAAGCTCTTGCCGCTCGGCGACGAGACGACGATCTACCCGGGGCACGGCCCGTCGACCACCATCGGGCACGAGCGGCAACACAACCCCTTCCTCACGAGCGACGAGTTTCGAGTGACGAAAGACGACTGACGGCTCCGGGTTCGGCAGCGGCCCACTCGTCATGCGCCATGCGTTACACCTCGGCCATGCGCTGCTCGCGGATGCGCTCGTAGTAGGCCTCGTACTGGGGCACGATGTGGTCCACATCGAACGTCTCGACGGCGCGTTTGCGGACGGTCTCCGCCATCTCTGCGTGAAGGTCTTCGTCGGTGAGCAGCTGGCGCGTGCGGGCCGTGAAGGCGTCGAGGTCGCCCAGCGGGCAGAGGAAGCCGTCCTTGCCGTCGCGCACCAGCTCGGGCAGCCCGCCGATGTCGCTCGCCACCACGGGCACGTTGCACGCCATGGCTTCCAGCGCCGCGAGCCCAAACGTCTCGGAGCCGCTGGGCATCAGGAAGACATCCGCAATCGAGAGAATCTCCTCGACCGGATCCTGCTTGCCGAGGAAGCGCACGTCGTCGTACACGCCAAGCTCGCGGGCTTTGTGCTCGGCGGGCACGCGGTCCGGGCCGTCGCCCACGAGGAGCAGCTTCACGGGCAGGTCGTCGGCGCGCAGCCGGTGGAAGACCTCCACCACCTGCGTGGCATTCTTGACGGGACGGAAGTTGGAGACATGCACGATCACCTTCTCCCCGTTCGGGCACAGCGCCTGCTTGAAGTGCTGCTTGTCGAACCGGTGGAAGCGCTCGGTGTCGATGAAGTTGGGAATGACCTCGATGTCGCGCGTGATGTCGAAGTGGTCATACGTCTCCTGGCGCAGGTAGCTGGACACCGCGGTGACGCCGTCGGACTCGTTGATCGAGTATTTGACGACGGGGGCAAAGGAGGGGTCCTGCCCGATGAGCGTGATGTCCGTCCCGTGCAGCGTGGTGATGACCGGCACTGAGATGCCCTCTGAGGCCAAGATCTGCCGGGCCAGGACGGCACTCGTGGCGTGCGGAATGGCGTAGTGCATGTGGAGCACGTCGAGCCCCGCGTGCTTCGAAATGTCCACCATCTTGCTCGTCAGCGTGAGCGTGTACGGTGGGTACTCGAAGAGCGGGTACGACTGGACGTTCACCTCATGGAAAAAGACGTTGCTGGCCATGTGCGCGAGCCGAAACGGAAGCGAGGACGAGACGAAGTGAATCTCGTGATCGCGCTTCGCCAGCGCCTTGCCGAGTTCGGTGGCGACGACGCCGCTGCCGCCGTATACAGGATAACACGTGATGCCAATTTTCATGGGAGCCTAGGGGCCGCGTGAGCGGGGTAGGCATGAGTGCAACAACCTGCCCCAACGTTCCAATGCGTTTCAACAACTCACCAGTGGATCTCAGGTTGCAGGGCAGGTATTACGGTGCTGTTTCGACAGGCCTGGGTGTGAAGCGGTGGGAGTATGTTACTCTGCGCTGCTCGCTCGCGCCTTACATAGACACGGGACAATAAGAGGAGCAGGCAGGGGTGCCTTCGCAGCGGACTCTTCAACGTTTCCGTCCGAAAGGGAACGTGCTCAGTTGCAATGCATGGACTGAGGCAGCATGT
>JAAAPH010000009.1 GCA_009908415.1 Bacteroidota bacterium | reverse complement strand
CACCTTCGGCGGCGACCGCGACGTCCAGCGCGGTAATACGCTCAGCGGCGTGAACCTGGGACTCCACTGGGTGCCCGAATGGTTTGCGCCCACTGCCATGCGGCCGATCGGGTTTGGGCTTCACACGGTGGCATCGGAAGTAAACGACCAGGTGCGTCTCCGGGTGGCGACCAGCGTGCTCGTCTTCGAGAAGCTCGCCATCGGCTTGAGCTTCGGAAGCGGCGGGAGCGCGCTCTTCGTCGGCGCCAACGCGAGCTTTCTGGATCTCTCGAAGCTATTCAGCCCCCGGTCGCGACGGTGAGCGCCTATGGTGCCGCCTACTGGGGCGCGCGCATGGGACGCGGCCAGCGGAGCTCGACGCCCTGCTGCTGGAGGGCGCGCTGGAAGTCGCCGAGGATGCTTTCGTCGGCGCGGACCTGATGGGGCGTGGCATCCTCTTGCAGGCAGAACGCGACGAGCGCGCCCACCGACTCGCCGATGTTCCACTCGACCGGATGCAAACGGTAGCAGCCGTTCGTGATGTGGGTCGTCCCGATGTTCTTACAGGCCGGCAGCAGATTCGTCATGCGTTGGGGCAACAGCGCACCGAGCGGAATCTCGAACGGCAGCGAGCTGATATCGATGTAGTTGTCACCCTGCGTGGACGGGTGCAGGTCGATTCGGTAGCTGCCCACGCCCACCGAGTCGTCGAAGCGTGCGGCGGTCACCTCCTCGCGGCGCAGGCCGGTCGCCTCCATCCGCGCCTCTGTGCCCACGTGCTGCTCTTTCACGGTGAACACCGCCTTGATGCGCCGCGCCTCTCGCACATACGGCTTCTTGGCGAGCCCGTGCTCGGTACCGGTGAGGTCGCCCCGCAGGCGTAGGCCGGGCCATCCCGTGCCGCCATCCGGGCGCGGCGCCTCGGTCTGCATCCAATACAGGAGCGAGTGGCTGAGCTGCCGGGCCTGCCGGCGGTTTTGCGCGGCCTCGTCCGAAGGCACCTCGATGATATTGCCGAGGAAGTAGTCGTTTTGCGGCCAGTTGACCAAGGTAATGCCCGACGGCATCGCGCCCTCGCGGAAGTTCGCCGGATCGATGAGACGCCGGTACAGCCACAGATTGAACGCTTCGGTAGGGTGACCCGGGCGGGGGTCGAACGCCAGTTCACGCGGCTCCAACGTGCGCGGATTGGAGTACGACCAGCTGAGCAGTCTCCCGGGCCAGGGCGGCTCCACGTCGGGGACATGGGCCGCCCAAAAGTCGTAGTCGTCGGGCTTGTCGATCGTGTGGTCTTCTCCGGGGACGTGGTCCATCGCAAAGCACCACGTGAGCGCCTGCATGTTGAGCGGCTGAGCTTCGGGCGGCGCATGGAGTTCGCCCGTATCCGATTGGGCCTCGGCGCCCGTCACGTATTCGGTGCCCGTGAGGGGGAGCAGGTCGCCCAACTCGGTCGCGTCGACGAAGAAGGGGGCGGTGAGCGTACGCTCGCTGCCGTCGCGCGTGTCCCGCACGCGAATGGCGTCCACGCGGTCGCCGGTCGTCTGCGCGGCCGCGGGCGCATGGTGGCGGAGGATGGTCACCCGGCCGGCGCTGACGTGCGGTGCGAGCATGCCCTCCAACACGGCGAGCGCGGCGCGCGGCTCGTGGCAGAGGCGCGACACGCCGCAGCGGCCGGGGTTCAGATGGGAATCGTCGTGGGCTGCACCGGTCAGCGCGTACCAGCGACGGTAGTGGTGGCGCACCGCCTCGCGGTACGTCCGGTACGAGGCCGTAGCCCCGAACTGCTCGATCCACGGGTGCTCGTCGGGCGGCACCGCCTGGGCCGTCAGCTGGCCGCCAATCCAATCCGTGGTTTCGGTGAGGATCACCCGGGCCCCGTTCCGAGCCGCGGCCAGCGCGGCCGCCGTCCCGCCCATGCTCCCGCCCACGATGACCACATCGGCCTGCAGTTCCGACGGCAGGTGTTCGGGCGCGGCGAGACTTGGGATCGGAGCCAGCGCGCTCAGGCCCGCGATCCCACCCAGCGTCTTGAGAAAGGAGCGGCGTTCCATTTAGCCTCTGCGATTTGTTCGATCCATCGTCCGTTTTCAACCCGCTGATCGATCGGATCATCCGGGAGAGATAAGAACACCGAACAGCGGGTTTTAAGCAAGCGCCCGCGGATCCGATGGACCACCGTGCACCATCTGCCGGCACGGGGCTATTCTTCCACGGGCACCTCCCACACCACCCCATTGGGCCCGGCGTTGATCACGGTCGTGCGGCCCAGGAGGCCACGCTCTTCCCAGCTTCCGTGGATGTGACCGCAGACGACAAGTTGGGGCGCCTTCTCCTCGATGGTATTTCGGACGGCCGTGCTGCCCAGGTTTCGACCGCTCGAGTCACGATCGACGACGTTCTTGGGGGGCGAGTGCGAAACCAGCACGGCTCCAGCCGGGCAACCGGCTAAGAGTGCGGCGGCCTCTTGCTCTGAAAAGTCATAGCTCCATGCGCCGAACGGGGTGACCGGAATCCCGCCGCCGATCCCGAAAAACGGCAGACCGTCTACCGTACACCCCTCCCCGTGGAGTACGTGGGCGGCGTTCCACCCTTGACAAGCGGCGCGCAGTTCACGCGCGCTCTCGCTGTTGCCCGGCACGAGCACGGTCGGTACCGCGATGGCAGAAAGCACGGCGATGGTGTCCTCCAGTCCACGCCGGGCCACACAGAAGTCTCCGGCCCCTACAACCACATCGACCTCCGGCGCGCGGTCGACGAGTCGGCGGCATGCGTCGTGGTCGCTATGGACATCACTGAACAGAAGAAGTCGAGGCATGACGAGATGAATGGTGCCGTGGTAGCGCATCGAAAGGGCCAGTAGCCATCCCCTTGGCGCCCGGAGGGCCGGCCGCGGATGGGAGCCGCTTAAAGCTACCAACGCGTCTCATGTTCGTCGACGGTGGCGTCCGGCCGAGTTCGTCCTCATACGGGCCCGGTACATTACGGCTTTTGGGGCATTTCCGAGGGCATTTCATCGAACAAGCCCTTCTCTTCTCTCATTCGATTCTGATCCTTCCCAAAAGGCTCATGCCCCATGTCCCCAACCGAGCTTGCTATTCGCCTCATTGCCGGAGCGCTGCTGGTTCTGGCGAACGCCTTTTTCGTCGCCACGGAGTTTGCGCTCACGCGTATTCCGCAATTCGACCGCGACGCGACGGAGGACAGCGCCGGGATGCGCCGCGCGTGGAAGATTACAGAGCGGCTGGAAATTTACCTGACCGGCTGCCAACTCGGCATCACCACATCGAGTATCCTGCTTGGCATCGTGGCGGAGCCGGCCATGACCGCGCTCGTGGCCCCCATTATGGCCCTCATTGGCCTCGGAGGACAGGTCGCCTCCGTAACCGCGGTGGTCCTCGCCGTCATCTTGATCAACCTGGTCCATAAGATTTGGGGCGAGCAGGCACCGACGTATCTGGGCGTTGAGAAGCCGAAAGCGATCGCCCGTCTCGCTGCCCCTGCCTTGCATGGGTGGACGATGGCCACCTACCCCTTCATCTTGTTCGGGGACGGATTAGCCAAACGCACCCTTGGCCTGTTCGGCGTGACCATCGAACGGTCCTGGACCGATTCCGAGGTAGACGGTGCGGCTGAGGGGAATGTCGGAAGCCGCACTGCGCTCACGCAGCGGATCGCTGAGCTGCTCCGCGCGCAGGACGTACCGGACGAACGGCGCGCGGAGGTGCTACGCGCCTTCCACATCGGCGAGCTCGAAGTCCGTGAAGTCATGGTGCCGCGCGAGGACGTCGTCGTGCTTTCCACAACGAACACGGCCGAGGAAAACCTCCAGATTGCGGCGGACCACGCGCACAGCCGCTTTCCCCTCGTGGAGGCCTCGCTCGACGGCGTGCTGGGCACCATTTACGTCCCTCTGCTGCTCCGCAACTGGGACGCCCTTCGTGCTGGCGAGGTCACCCTGGACGAAGTCGCCGCCCCGGCCGTCACCATGGAGGCTGACTGCACAGTCAGCGACTTCATAGACCGCCTGCAAGAGCGGGACCAGGAGTTGGCCCTGATCGAAGACGACGGGCGCATCGTCGGCTTGATGACCATCACGGATGCGTTCGAAGTCATTGCTGGCGAAGTGCGCGACCCGTTAGACCGTGTGCACTCCCGCTTGCCCACCTGAAAACCCCGTCGCTGGAGGGCCCTGCCGCGATCGACATGTGTCGTCTCTGCCCTTGCGCCTTCCCCATCGATTCACCGGGCTCAACCCCCTCGACTACTCTTCGTCCATCTCATCCAGCTTGCGTTTGGATTTTTTGTACGTCTCCCAATCGAGCAAAACCGCATAAGGCTCGTTGTTCTTCTGGATGAGGACGCCGCTCTGGGTATTACGGACGTGCTCGATCAGCTCAGAGGTCTCGGAGCGGAGTTCGGTAATGGTAGCAATCGTGTTGATCCCTTCGGTGTTATACATGATCGACTATAAATTGTGAAGTATTAATTAGGAAAGCAACATAGCGCGGCCCGCCGATGACTGTCGACAAACGCACATTCATGGCCTCATATGCCCAGTCTGACCCGCTAGTTTCTTATACAAACCCAATAATTTTAGTGCTACGTAAAATGAATCATTTCCCTCTCACCGCGGCCGACCGAGCCATAGTGGGCGCCGTTGGCACTATCCTCCTCGCGCATGACGGTATAGCGTGATCAACACGAGTCCGTGAGGCTTTCCAGACGACGTGCGCGCTCCCCATTGGTTATGGGCCAATAGATCGTCGTGTTAAATAAACGCGCGAAAGTGTAATTGTTAATTTACGAGCTGATTGTACTCTGAAAGGTGCGAGGGATCGACATCACTAAGGATGCCATAGGCCTGTGCACTGCTGGGGGCCCCCTCGAAAATAGCCGTCAACTCCTGATATTTCGCGCCAAAGAACATGTCCAAGGCATGGGTTCGCGACACTTCCCGATAGAGGGTCTGGAGGTCTTGCAATACGCTGAGCACGTTGGACCGTGCGGTTTCCGTCTCTCTCACGAAGCGGTCCACCCCGCCGAAGTGATAATTGAAGTAGGCCATGCGTAGCGCCCGATACTGCGGGTCCAGCAACTGCGTGATGAGTTCGCTCCGATTCGGACTGCCACCTAGCTGCGACCAGCCGTTGCCCCCAGCCGAACGGGCCCGGTCAGCCACCCGGCGCGCCTGTTCGAAGTACGGCGTCCCGCCCCGCTCGCTGAACGTGTCGTAGTCGTAGCCTAGAATGAGATAGGCGTAGTAGTCGAGCATGGAGGTGAGGGGGTCATAGCTCTCCAGGTCGTGCACCAGGGGCGTGTTGCGCGCGTACCGGAAGCGCCACTGCGAATCGTTTAGCTGGATGACGGGCGACGACTGGGTGCTCCCATGGATGGGCCGAAGGGTGGCGACCACGAGCCGCGCTCGAAACTCAGTCAGACTCACCGCCTCTTGGAGGAGCACTTCAAACGAGCAGTCGATCCGTTCGACCTCGCGAAAGCGGTCCTCGGTCCAACGATGCTCGTTGAGATACTCTTCCACGCGCCGCTCCAACTCGCTGAGGAAGGAGAAATCCGACCCACTGAGTTGCGAGTAGTCGACGGAGACGGTGCAGTTCAGCTCTTGGGCAGCCACGCGGCCCGGTGCGCCGGAGAGCAGCAGCACAACGAGCGCCCCGCTCAAGACGGTTCGTGTCCAGTGACGTGAGAACATAGTCAGCGGTTCGAGTGGACTCGATCATACGGTCGTTATGACGCGGTCTTCAATCTGTCTGATTGGGAGACAGTTTCTCCTTCGATGTGACCGCTCCTGCTTGGGGGCCTTTCACACCCCTCGTTTCGTTTGATCCCCTCGCCGCTGATATGATCCGTCCGGGCTGGATCGTCGTGTATCTCATGCTCATCATTCCTTCCGCTGCGTCCACCGCGCAGTCCACCATGGACGGCGTCGGCAGCGCACGGGCTGCTGCACTGGGCCGAGCGACGACCGCCCTTCCAGGCGATGTAGGCAGTCAGGCCAACCCCGCAGCCGCGGCGGCCCGGGCGCCCCGCAGCGTACATCTTTTCGCTCACGAGTCGTTCGGACTGGCGGAGCTGCGACGCGCCGCCGTGGATCTCGTCTTCCCGGTCTTCGGCGGTGCGCTGCTCGGTGGCGCCGGCACGTTTGGGTATGACGCCTACCGGGAAAGTTATTTCACCGTGGGCGGTGCATACGGCTGGGGCTTCGGTACGTCACGCATGGCCCACTTCGGCCTCTATGCCCGGTACTATCATACGTCCATCGCGTCATACGGCCAAGCGGGCGCCGTAGGCCTCACAGCCGGCTCGCACGTGCAAGTTCTTCCGAGCCTTTCGTTTGGCGTTGTGGCCGCCAACATAAATGCGCCGCAGTGGGCCGAGGGCATCGCGCTGCCCCAATCCCTGGCGGTGGGCCTGGCCTACGAAGCCGCTCCCGGCTTCATGGTCGTGTTGGACGCGCTGAAGGACATCGACTTCCCCCTGTCGGTGCGGGGCGGCGTGGAAACGCGGCCGCTTCCGCCCCTCGTGCTGCGAGCCGGGTTCACCACGGCACCAACACGATTCACCGCGGGCCTCGGTGTACAACTCGGCGCGCTGACCGCCGATGTCGCAGCCGAGAACCATCAGGTACTCGGCTGGTCGCCATCGGTCGGGTTCAGCGCCGCATGGTAATCCCGCCGTCTCGCTCCATCCTCCACGAATTGCTTGCTACCATGCTTCGCTGCGCGCTTGGCCTGATCGGCCTCTCCCTTGGCCTCGTCCCCTCGTGGGCACCGGCCCAGCAGCCGGCAGACACGACCGAC
>JAAAPH010000012.1 GCA_009908415.1 Bacteroidota bacterium | reverse complement strand
TACGTCATCATGCAAGACCGCTCCGTGCAATACGTGGAGAACCGCGTGCGCGACTGGAACCTGACGGTTGCCTTCACCGAGATGGACGTAAATACCGGCAAGGCCAACCTCGCCATCGAGGGCGTCGATGTAATGCCCGAGGACTGGGTCGTGGTGCAGGCGTACGCCAAGCCGTTCATCAGCCTCGTCTGGATCGGCATCATCCTGATGACGGGCGGATTCGTCGTGGCCATCGTGCGCCGGACGCGCGACCTTGAGTTTGATGCGCAACGGACCGGGTGAGTGCGGCCGCTTAAGCACACCGCCCGAACCGCGATAAACGAACACACAGCAGGGGGGCGGTGCCTGTGCGCCGCCGCTTCTTTGAGCGCCGACTTGACACCGTCGCTGCCGGTTCGTACCGTAAGAGTGTTATGAAACGAACGACGCCGACCATCACGACTGATTTGCCGACCGCTGGACGCGCCGCCGTCCTCGCTCGCCCGGCGTACTATGCGTTTTCGTTTTATTTCTATTTTTACTTTTACGCCTTCACGCACCCCATGAGCCGGCGAGGTGGAACGTAGCGCGCTTGTAGCCTGACATTCCCACTGTGTTGACCAACCCCGCTGGCTCCGGCCGGTGGGGTTTTTTGTTTGGAATGACCGGCCGCTTCGGCGCGCAACCTGCCCGGGCTCGCTCACACCTTTTAACCAATCATACCACCATGAGTACATCGCTCGCTGCGATCCGTGAACAACTTGACGACGTGGACCAACGCATTATCGATGCCTTGGCCGCGCGTCACGCCCTCGTCCAGAAAGCCGCCGACCACAAGACCGAGGACTACGTGCGCGACGCCGAGCGCGAGGAGGCGATCTTGGACCGCCTCGGCCAACAAGCCGAGGACGCCGGTCTTCATCCCGACCTCATCACCTCGCTCTACCGTACTATCTTCGACCACTCGGTCCGCCTTCAGGAAGAGCTCATCGAGCAGCGCAGCGACACCAACTCGAAGCATGAACCTGCGCCGTCCGCATCGTCTCGCAACGGCTCCGCGCCGCCTCGCAACGGCTCGGCCGTCTCCTCCTCTTCAGCGACCGGCCGTCCTGCGCAGCCCGCGCCGCCCCCTTCATCCAACGACGCGCCGTACCCCCGCGTCGCCCGCTCGCCGCAGCAGGCGGACACCGCGTTTCACGTCGGCGAGGTCGAGATCGGCGGGACCGACCCCGTGCTGATCGGCGGGCCGTGCTCGGTTGAGTCGCGCGATCAGATCATGGCCTGCGCGGAGGTGGTGAAGGAGGCCGGCGGCCACATCCTCCGCGGCGGCTGCTTCAAGCCCCGCACGTCGCCCTACTCGTTCCAGGGACTCGGCTTCGAGGGTCTCGACTTACTGGCCGACGCCGGGCGCCGCTTCGGCCTGCCTATCGTCACGGAAGTCATGGACCCCGACCACGTGGAACGGATTGCGGAGCAGTCGGACATCTTGCAGATTGGGGCGCGCAACATGCAGAACTTCGCGCTGCTCAAGGCCGTGGGGGGCTCGCACCGCCCGGTGATGCTAAAGCGCGGCATGATGGCCACCGTCGACGAGTGGCTGTCGGCCGCCGAGTACATCCTTGCCCACGGCAACGAGCGCGTCATGCTGTGTCAGCGCGGCATCCGGACCTTCGAGCCGGCGACCCGTTTCACGCTCGACCTCACGGCCCTGCCGGTGGTTCGCGAACGCACCCACCTGCCGGTAATCGTCGACCCATCGCACGCCTGTGGGACACGGCGCTGGGTGACTCCGCTTGCGCATGGCGCCCTGGCGGCCGGCGCTCAGGGCATCATGGTGGAAACCCACCCGTGCCCAGACGAGGCGCGGAGTGACGGGCCGCAGTCGCTTACCTTCGAGGGGTTCCGGCGGCTCGCCGCGCCCGTTCGCACCGCAGCCCCCGCCGGCCTTTGAGCGGCTGAACGCGACTCCAACCATATTTTTACAATTCCATTCGTCAAGAAAAAATGAATATGTAGCAATGTTACCACAGACTAGCTCGCGACTTTACTTAAACACCACGGCTTATTTTGGATACCGGACCACTTTGTGGGGTGACCGGGATTAAAATCCAAAATAATTCAATCCGGAAGCGCTACCACTACTCGTGCCGCTATGCGCCACTTTCGTTTTCTCGTCCGGCAGGGCCCGCCGAAGACTGATTTGACACCGACCGTTTCGCTTCCGTAATTGGGAGCAACCTCGTGATGCGAACTGCACGACGCCCTATGTTGGTTTCTGGCTCCCAGACCGTTCCCTTGACGCCCCGTTCCTCGCACGCAGGAACGCTTGGACTGCACGCGGTGGCGTCCACTGCTGTTCTTTCGGAGGAGATTGCCGTGGAGGACCGTGACCTGTTTGTCTCAGGTCTCGTCCTCCTTCTTATTATCGGGCTCATTCTTCTTGAGCTCGTCCTTATTACGTAAATCCGAACGGCCAATCCCCTCGCACCTCACCTAACGCAAGACGGTATCGCTCAGGGCCAAGGGATTGGCCCGAACCCACCGCCGACCGATGCCTTTCCTTGCGAGCTTCCCTGTGGAACCGACGCTCACGCTCGGCGCTTGTCCATGCGCCTTCGACGCTTCGCCCATCGCATACCGCGGATCGATGCGTACGTCTGACCGAATACTCCCAAGGTCGAGGCCCCGGTCCAGTGGTGACCGCCCCTTGTGCGGTGCCTAGGCCCTCCTGCAAGCTCGATACTTTGCACCTAGCTTTCCTTGCCCCATGCCTTCCGACACGATAGAGCACACCGCGAACGGAACCGCCGCCACCACCGAGACGATGACCGGCGCCGAGATCTTTGTCCACGCCCTTGATGCCGAAGGGGTGGATACTGTGTTCGGCCATCCCGGCGGGGCGGTCATTAAAATTTACGACGCCATGGAGCGCATTCAGCCGCGTTTCGAACACGTGCTCGTCCGTCACGAGCAAGGCGGCACCCACGCCGCCGAAGGGTACGCCAAGGCGACCGGCGGCGTCGGGACCGTCCTCGTCACGAGCGGACCCGGCGCGACGAACACCGTCACCGGCATCGCTGATGCGTACATGGACTCCGTGCCGATCGTCGTTTTCACGGGCCAGGTGCCGACGCACCTCATCGGGAACGACAGCTTCCAGGAGACGGATACCGTCGGTGTTACGCGGAGCATCACGAAGCACAACTTCCTGGTGCGCGACGTCAACGAGCTGGCCTCGACGATCCGACAGGCCTATCACATTGCCCGCACAGGGCGCCCCGGCCCGGTCGTCGTCGACATTCCGAAGGACGTGCAGATGGCCGAGGCACCGTTTGCGTATCCGGAGACGCCCAACCTGGAGGGCTACTCGGTGCCGGGCAAAGGCGCCCCCAAGCAGATCAGCCGCGCGGCCCGCATGATTGAGGAGGCCGAGCGCCCGCTGCTGTACGTTGGCGGCGGCACCATCAACGCCGACGCGCCCGACCACCTGACGAAGCTGGCGCGCAAGACGAACATTCCCGTCACGACGACGCTCCACGGGCTCGGCGCCTTCCCCGAGACGGACGACCTCTCCCTCGGCTGGCTGGGGATGCACGGATTCTACCACGCCAACCAGGCCGTGCAGCATGCCGACCTCATCATTGCCTGCGGTGCGCGCTTCGATGACCGGGTGACGGGCAAGGTGGACGCCTGGGCCCCGCATGCCAAGATTATCCACATCGACATCGACCCGGCGTGCATCTCAAAGAACGTGTATGCGGACTGTGCCCTTGTGGGCAACGCCAGCGACATCCTGCAGCAACTGCTGCCGCAGGTGGGCCCCAAAGACACGTCCGACTGGCTCGCCCAGATCGACGCGTGGCGCGAGGAATGCCCGCAGACCTACGACACGAGCGACGACACCATCGCCCCGCAATTCGTGGTCGAGCGCCTCTATGAAAAAACGAAGGGCGACGCGGTGATGGTCACGGACGTGGGCCAGCACCAGATGTGGGTGGCTCAGTTCTTCAAGTTTGGGCAAACGCGGTCGCACATCACCTCCGGCGGCCTCGGCACGATGGGCTTCGGTCTCCCCGCCGCGATGGGCGCCGCCTTCGGGGTGCGGAAACGAGGACGCGACTTGCCCGTCGTGTGCGTAAGCGGCGACGGCGGCTTTGTGATGAACGGCCAGGAGCTGAGCGTGGCCGCCGCGCATGGCTTGCCGCTCAAGATCGCCGTGATGAACAACAACTTCCTCGGGATGGTGCGGCAGTGGCAGTCGCTCTTCCACGACGACCGCTTTAGCCACACCGACCTGACGGCAACGAACCCCGACTTCGTGAAGCTCGCCGAGGCCCACCACTGCGTCGGGCTGCGGGCAACCCACCCGAATGAGGTGGACGACGTGATCGACGAAGCGTGGTCGGTCAACGACCGACCCGTCCTCATGGAATTCCAGGTGCCGAAGGAAGAGATGGTCTTCCCGATGGTGCCGGCGGGCGCCGCCACGGGCGATATGATTACGGAGATGTTCAACAAAGACGCCATCGCCAAGGAGGGCTAACGGATAGATGCTCGCCGTATGCTCGCGGTCATGCGTTCGCTGCCGCGTACGTCACATGCTGCCCAGCCAACAACCAGCCATCGCCTGACACGAGCTGCAGGCGGGCATGAGCTTTCCTTACGCAAAGGAAGCGAGCATCTCCTCCCCCTACTACTGCTAACCGCATCGACCCCATCATTATGTCCGACGACGAACAGACCCTCACGCGCCAGCAGATTCGCCGCAAGCGGAAGTTCGGCGAGCCGATCCTTCCGGAGGAGGAAGCCGAGACCGACCAGGAGAATCGGCACATCATTGCCGTGCGGCTGGCCAACTCGATCGGCGCCCTCAACCGGGTGACCAATCTCTTCTCGGCCCGCGGCTTCAACCTCGAAAGCGTGGCCGTGGGCGAGACGGACGACCCGGAGGTCTCGCGGCTCACGCTCGCGACGACAGGCAACGATCGCATTGTTGCCCAAATCACGCGTCAGCTTGACGGTCTCGTCGACACGCTCGACGTTACGGACCTGACCGACGCCGAGCACGTCGAGCGCGAGCTGTGCCTTTTGAAAGTGCGGTACACGTCCGCGACCCGCTCGGAAGTGCTCGATCTCAAGGACATCTTTCGCGGGCGCGTGGTGAATGTGACGCCCGAGACGATGATCTTCGAGGTTACCGGTCCCACCAAAAAGATAAACGCCTTCATCGGCATGATGCAGAAGCATGGGATCGAAGAGGTTGCCCGCAGCGGGCGCGTGGCCATGCACCGCTCACTGGAGTATGAGGCGCCCAACCCGCTGGCCTCGTCCGACTCCGAGGTCTCGGCCAACGGAACCGACCCCAGCGCATCGTGACGAGGGCGCAGCACATGGCAGGCGCCTCCTGCATTCCCCCCTACTTACCCCTCTTCATTATTTCATCCATCCACCGACCCTCATGAACGTCCACTACGAAGCCGACCCCGCCCTCATCCGCGACAAGCAGGTCGCCATCATTGGTTACGGCAGCCAGGGCCACGCCCACGCGCTGAACCTCCACGACAGCGGCGTTGACGTCGCGGTGGGACTTCGACCGGGCTCCTCCTCCCGCAGCGAGGCCGAGCAGAAAGGCCTTGCCGTGATGGACATCGGCGAGGCAGCCGCTTGGGGCGACGTCGTCATGATTCTCATCCCGGACCAGTATCAGAAGGAGGTCTACGCGTCGAAGGTGGCGGAGCACATCACGCCGGGGAAGGCCCTGGGCTTTGGGCACGGCTTCAACATCCACTACGAGCAAATCACGCCCCCGGACGGCGTCGACGTGTTCATGGTGGCGCCGAAGTCACCGGGCCACCTCGTGCGGCGCACGTACGTGCAGGGCAACGGCACGCCGTGCCTGGCCGCCGTGGCCCAGGACGCCTCGGGCGGCGCGCTCGACCTTGCCCTCAGCTACGCCGACGCGCTTGGCGGCACCCAGGCCGGCGTGATCGAGACGACGTTCAAGGATGAAACGGAGACCGACCTCTTCGGCGAGCAGGCCGTGCTGTGCGGCGGCTCGCAGGCGCTCATCGAGGCGGGCTTCGAGACGCTCGTCGACGCCGGCTACCCGCCCGAGCTCGCCTACTTCGAGTGCCTCCACGAGTTGAAGCTGATCGTCGACCTCTACTACGAGGGCGGCCTCGAATACATGAACTACTCGGTGAGCGACACGGCCGAGTACGGCAATTACACCCGCGGCCCGCGCGTCATCAACGACGCGGTGCGCAAGGAGATGAAGAAGATCTTGGAGGAGGTGCAAAACGGTCAGTTCGCCGACGAGTGGATCGAAGAGAACAAGAAGGGGGCGCCGCGGCTGACGGCTGAACGCGAGAAGATGCGCAGCCACCCCATCGAGCAAGTCGGCCGTAAGCTCCGCCAGATGATGCCGTGGCTTCAGGAGGACGAGGAGGAAGCAGAAACCGCGTAAACGGAAAGAGACGAGGAATCGAAGACAGCTCTTCGTCGCTCCGACTCTATTGCCTCGTCGATTCATCATCCGCAGATTTTCATACCAAAGCCCCTTGGATGGCAGAAGCATGAGCCAAAAGCAAACCTATCACATCGCCTGCCTCCCGGGCGACGGCATTGGCCCCGACGTGTCGCGCGCCGCGTTCGACGTGATGCACGCCGTCGGCGACGTGGCCGGCTTTGCGCTGACCGTCGACGAGCACCTCGCCGGGGGCGCTGCGCTGGACGCGACGGGCGATCCACTGCCTCCCGCAACGCGCGCGGCCTGCACCGCGGCCGACGCCGTGTTTCTCGGCGCCGTGGGCGGGCCGAAGTGGGACGCCAACACGGGCGACCAG
>JAAAPH010000351.1 GCA_009908415.1 Bacteroidota bacterium | reverse complement strand
AAAAGCGTGAGGCCAACGGTGTCGCATGAGTGCAAAGAGGGGTCGATGAACGATTGGGAGCGAGTGGGTGCGGAGCAGCGACGGCTTTCAGGTCGATGGCCATCGCGCGGGGTTGAACCGGCGGACCCTGAATGTACGTCGGTCAAACATACGTCACAGCCGCCGGATGTGCCGAACGCGCACCAGCCGGCCGCCGCCGTATGACGACGTTGTCACAGTTGCTCCGTGCTGCTCTTCGCCGCTACGCGCAGAGGCGGCCCTTCTTCACGGCGGCTTCTCATCTGCCCGCCGGCCCGCGGGTATGGTACGCGTACTGAGCGATCTTCCACGAATCAACCCCTTCCAGCCAGCATGGAACTGACCGATAAAGTAGCGGTCGTGACCGGCGCCAGCAGCGGACTAGGACGCCATTTTTCGGAGCAGCTCATCGACCGCGGTGCCCAGGTCTTCGGTCTCGCCCGCAGCACCGACACGCTGAGCGCCCTGCGCGAGGACCTCGGTGCGGCGTTCCACCCCGTGACCTGTGACGTGCGCGACGAAGACGACGTCGCCACAGCGTTCGACACCGTCGTGGATGCGCGCGGGCGCATCGACGTGCTCATCAACAATGCAGGGCTCGCGCAGTTCGGTCCCGTCGACGAGCAATCGACCGAGGCGTGGGACGTGCAGCAGGAGACCAACGTGCGGGGGGTCTTTCTCTGCACCCGCGCCGCGGTGCCCACCATGAAGCAGCAGAACGCCGACGAAGGCTTCGGCGGGCACATCGTTAACATCGCCTCGATCGCCGGCCTGCTCGGCAACCCGAACATCAGCGCCTACAACGCCAGCAAGTTTGCGGTGCGCGGCTTCAGCGAGGCCACGATGAAGGAACTGCGCGAGGACGGCATCAAGGTGTCCTGCGTCTACCCCGGGTCGATTGCAACCAACTTCTTTGACGTCGCCGGCGTGGACATGACCGACAATCCGCTGCAGCCGGAGGACGTGGCGCAGACGGTGCTGCATCTCATCGAGATGCCGAACAATCATCTGATCTCCGAGGTGGTGATGCGCCCGCTGCGCCCCCGCGGATGATGGGAAAAGCGTGAACCGGAGACAGCGTGAACCGGAGACAGCGTGAACCGGAGACAGCGTGAACCGGAGACAGCGTGAACCGGAGAGACGGGAAACGGGGCGTGGCAATGTGCACTCACCGCCCCATTTCGCCGACGCAGCAAAACGGCGCTCAAGCGAGCCCTGGAACGGGGCTACCGGGCGAGCGCCGTAGCCGTTCTGCACGAGATCCACGAAGTCGCAGCGCCCTGAGCGCAGCGAGGCACACTCTTGGGGTGCCCGGAGACAGTCCGCAAACAGGTTCTCACAGATTCACATTGAGGCCGGGCAGGAGGCGCAGCCAACGCGGATTGTTGCCGGCGTAGTTGAGCACGCCGAGTTGCACGCCGTGCAGCGCCCGCGCGTAGTTGAAGAGGCCGATGGTGAGGCCCTGCTGCGTGCCCTTGAGCTGATTGAAGGCGCTCACGGACACGCCCCGCAACTGCCCGCCGTCGGTGATTCGGAAGTAGGCAGGGGCCAGGCCCACGCCGGTGTAGTGCTCGCTGCCAATGGCCGTGCCGACGGTGAGCCCCACGATGGACGGCGCCGCTGCTCCCACGCCGGCCGCAAACACGCCGCGCAGGCGGTTGCCGGCCCCGATCCCGACGCCGCTTACCGCGAGACCGGTGATCGCTTCCCCCGCGCCAATGCCAACGAGTGCCGCGCTGAGGCCGGCGAGGTCCGCCCCGGCCCCGATGCCCAGTCCCCCGGCGAAGATGCCACGCAGGCTCTCGCCCGCGCCCACGCCCAAGCCCCCCACGGCCACGCCCGTCAGGGTTTCGCCGGCGCCGACGCCGAGGCCGCCGGCCATGATGCCATGGATGTCCTCGCCGGCACCCACGCCCAGCCCCCCGGCGGCCACGCCGCGCAGATCGCCGCCACTGCCGATGCCGAGCCCTCCCACACCGATTCCGGTGAAGTGCTCGCCGACGCCCGCGCCGAGCCCGCCGATGGCGAGCCCGCTCAAGTTTTCGCCGGCGCCAGTGCCCAGCCCACCGACGGCCAGGCCCCGCAGCGACGCATCGGCCTCCACGCCAAAGAGTCCCACTCCCAGGCCGTTGATGCTGCCCGCGCCCGTCAGCGGGAGTCCGACGGCGAGGCCGCTCACAACGCCAGTGGGGTCGTACACCTCCGTGTCGTAGGGGCGCCAGAGGGTCAGGTTGAGACCGTTCACGCGCTCCAGGCCGCGGTCGCGGTAGTTGAACCGCAGGCCGTTGATGCGCGGCGCGTTCCCGAAGCTCAGGCCGTAGTTCCGAATGGTCAGATCCAGGCTGCGATGATCCTGCGCCTGGGCAAAGGGTGGGCCCGGCGCCAGGCCGGCCGCCGTGAAGAGCAGCGCGATGAGGACGCGGTACGGTCGCATGGCAATCATCCAGTCAACGTATGGGTGAGGCAAAAAGCACCGGGGGTGCCCCGCGAGCGGGCCGCCAGGACGCACGCAGCGGCCCGCTTGTGCCGTCGCTCGTTCGGACGGTGGGTCGCTCGACCTACAGCTCTTCCGAACTGGAGAAGTCCGGCACGTATTCTTCGTCGCGTGCGGCGGCCTTTTCTTCATCCTCTGCAGCAATGAGGTAGTAGGCCACGAGCCCACCGCCGGCCGCTAAAAACATCAACCCATAGGCGAGGGGCTCATCGACGTCGACGGAGAACATCTCCAGAAGCACGAGCGCGCCACCCAGGCCAATCACGATCAGGCCCCATTTCAACGCGCCGAGGGCACTAGGCCGCGAGGTATCCTTTTTCAAAATGGCTTCTGCCAGTTCGTCCGACACGCGCTGGTCCAGCACCTTGCGCCGGATGCGGTTGTCGGAAACGATCTTCACGATCCAAACGATGGCAGCGAAAAAGCTAATGGGGACGAGAAAGACAGCTACTTCTTCCATAATCTTGAGGGTCAGTAATTCAGGTATCGTGGGCTTGCCTCTGCAAGCTTCACTCACAGCAGACAGGCCGATTCGCACATCGGTTGCACCGGGTCCTTATCTTCTTCAGCACTGCACATAAGATCCGCACGCGCTCACCCACGGGGGGCTTCCGCCAAATTCGAGGGACGCCTCGAAATTACGAGATATCTTTCTTTTTATTAAGAGCCGTATCCGCCCGCCTCCATTTGCGTTCACGGCATCTTCGTTTTTTCCGCGCGGTTCGGTGCAACCGATCCCGCGATGGGGCTGTCTACTTCGACTGCCATGGACACAGACACCGACACGGACGTACAGCGGCTCGTCGAGCAGGTGGTGGCGGGCGACCGGCAGGCCTTCCTCGAACTGATCGAACGGTACGAGCGCCTCGTCAAGCACGTCGTCTTTCGGATGGTGAACGACGACCGCGACCGCGAGGAGCTCTGCCAGGATGTGTTTGTGAAGGTCTACCGCAACCTCGACGGCTTCCGCTTCGAGGCGAAGCTGTCGACCTGGATTGCCCGCATCGCCCGCAACACGTGCCTGAACCACCTGGAGAAGAAAGATCTGCTGCTGTACGCGGA
This sequence comes from Bacteroidota bacterium, assembly GCA_009908415.1. GTDB lineage: Bacteria > Bacteroidota > Rhodothermia > Rhodothermales > Salinibacteraceae > JAAAPH01. The sequence continues at coordinate 3,257 of JAAAPH010000351.1, read as the reverse complement.
TCATGCCCCCTCGCCCGACGACGAGGAGCCGGACATGCGCGAGGCCATGGCTCGCGTGCCGAGCGGGGACGACAGCCCGCGCGAGCAGACGCAAGACCTGGAGGTGCGTGACTTCCTCCACGAAGAAATTCAGCACCTGCCCGAACATTATCGTACGGCGCTGACGTTATATCACCTGGAGGGCATGAGCGTGAAGCAGATTGCAGACGTGATGGACAACCCCGAGGGCACGGTGAAAAGCCACTTGTATCGCGCCCGCAAGAAACTGAAAGACCGGCTCCTGGCCACCTACAGCGAAGAGGAATTGCAGCTATGACGGATCAAGAACTCCAAGACGTGCTGGACCGCCTCGGCGCGCAGGATGGCGATGCCGACGAGACCGCCGTCCCCAGCGAGCAGGAACGCGACCTCAAGGCATACCGCATGGTGTACGCCGCGCTGGAAGACGAGCCCGAGGGCACGCTGCCCCGCACCTTCGCCCAGCAGGTGGCCGACCGCGTGATGCCGGCCGAAGCGCTGAGCACGGCGGCCGAGCGGTTCCCGTGGCTCGAATGGGTGCTGCCGCCGCTGCTGCTCGTCGCCGCCTTCGTCGCCACCCTCCTGCTGATGCCTACCGTCTCGCAATCGGGGGCCGAGGCCATCCAGCTGCTGCTCAACCCGCTCGCCTCGCTCTGGACGCAACTTCGGCTCGACATCGCGCTCGTAGCCGGCAGCGCGCTGCTCATCATCAGCTTCGTCGACCGGTTCGTGCTGCGCACCTGGCTCCGACGCGGCCTCTTGGCGACGTAGCCGCACGCGGCGTGGGATTGCGGGTCCCCGGCAGCTCTCGGCCTGAGGCGTCTCCTGGCGGCTCGGGCTTTTTCATGCGGCCCCGCCCGGCCGAGCGAGCCGGCAAACCGCGACCCGTATACCACCGACTTGCGGGCAATACCTACTCCGATTCTGCCGTTGGTGGGTGGACGGATGAAGGCATGAACGGATGGACGTTTCCACGTTTATCCCTCGCACGCCCCCCCTGTCCATACCTACCTGTCCATACCTACACGTGCCGAGGGCGACCAACGCACGCACATCCCGCAAGCGGATTGGGTATGAGAGGCTCTCGTTCGGCTCGATACACCACCCATCCCGCTCCTGCCCGTCGAATCCCGGTGCCGCGTATGCTTCCTCTCGACGCCTGGACGCTTCCGCACCTGTTCTGGCTCGTGCCGCTGTTGTTCGCGCTGCACAATGCCGAGGAGGCGCCCCGGATGGCCACGTGGGCGCGCCGGGTGAGCCCCCGGTTCTTACCCTCCATCACGGCCTTCCAGTTCGCGGTGGCGGTGGCTCTGCTCACGCTGCTCGTCCTGTTGCTTACGCTGGCCGCCGCGCGGGCTCTGCCTCTCCGGCTGGGCGTGCTGCTCATGGCCGGCATGCAAGCCATGATCTTCGTGAACGCGCTCACGCACGTCGGTAGTGCGCTGTGGTATCGCGGCTACACCCCGGGACTGGCCACGGCGGTCCTCCTCACCGTGCCGTTCTCGCTGTACCTGTTTCACCGCCTGTTGGCGTCGCCTCATCTCTCGGGAACAGGCCTCGGGGTGGCGCTCGCCATTGCCCCGCTGCTCATGGTCGCGTTGACGCGGAGCGCGCTCCACGTCGGCGCCGTGGTGGAACGCCGGTGGCACACCCCGGCCTGACCCCGCGCGCCGCCGAGCCCGGCCAGTTGCACCGCCTGCCCATAGCCTGTATACTTTGGACAGCGACGCCCTTTGAAGACGGACCCCAAACATCATGGAACGGCGAGATTTTGCGAAGAAGGCCACGCTCGGCGCCCTCGGCGCCGGCCTCCTCACCGGATGCGGCAGCAGCGCCGACGAGGAGGCCAGCGGCGCCCCCAATGTGCAGACCCAACCGAACGTGCGCTGGCGCTTGGCCTCCAGCTTCACGCGCTCGCTCGACACCATCTTCGGCGCGGCCGACGTGATGGCCGAGCGGCTGAGCGCCCTCACCAACGGCCGCTTCCAGATCCGCACGTACCCCGCCGGCGAGCTCGTTCCGGCCTTCGAGGTGCTCAGCAGCGTGCAGCAAGGCACCGTGCAGATGGGCCACTCGGCCAGTTACTACTTCATCGGGAAGAACCCGGCGCTGGCCTTCGACGCCACCGTGCCGTTCGGCCTCACGGCGCGCCAGTACAACGCGTGGGTGTACTACGGCGGCGGCCTGGAGCTCTTGCGCGAGGTGTTCGCCGACTTCAACGTCATCAACCTGCCCGGCGGCAACACGGGCATGCAGATGGGCGGGTGGTTCCGCGAGCCCGTCGCCTCGCTCGACGATATGCGAGGACTCAAGATGCGCATCCCCGGCCTTGGCGGCCAGGTGATGAACGAGATGGGCGTCAACGTGCAGGTGCTTCCCGGCGGCGAGATCTACCCCTCGCTGGAGCGCGGCGCCATCGACGCGACCGAGTGGGTCGGGCCATACGACGACGAGAAGCTCGGCTTCCACGAGATCGCGCAGTACTACTACTACCCGGGCTGGTGGGAGCCCGGCCCGGCGCTCACCTTCTACGTGAACCGCGACGAATGGGACGACCTGCCGAGCGCCTACCAGGAGGCGCTGCAGTCGGCCGCTGCCGAGGCCAACATGCGCATGCTGGCCAGCTACGACCAGAAGAACCCGGCCGCCCTGGAACGCCTGTTGGAGGGCGGCACGCAGATGCGCCGCTTCCCCGACGACGTGATGCGACGCGCCCAGGAGATTACCCAGCAGCTGCTGGAGGACGAGGCCAGCGGCAGCCCCCTCTACCGCAAGGTGTATGACGCCTACCGCGCGGCGCGCGAGGACGCGTACCGCTGGTTCGGTACGGCGGAGACGTCCTACGCCGACTTTGCCTTCCCGCAACCGGGCCGCGTCGCGAGTACGTGATGTTCCAGGAAATAGGGCAGGGGTAAAAGGGAAGAGCCACTCTCTTCGCCCCCTTACCCCTTCGCCCGTCCCTTGTCCCCGTCCTCCGACGCATGAGCAGGCACGAGCAGAGTGTGACCCGCGCCCCGTGGCGAGAGCGGCTGTACATCGTCATCTTCGAGTCGGACACGCCGCTCGGCAAGGCGTTCGACGTCCTTCTGATCGGCGCCATCCTGCTCAGCGTGGTGGCCGTGATCTTGGAGAGCGTCCGCACGGTGAACGCGGAATATGGCCCCTGGCTGCGCGGCGCCGAGTGGGTCTTTACGGTGCTGTTCACCATCGAGTACGTCTTGCGGCTCCTCTGTGCGCGG
>JAAAPH010000522.1 GCA_009908415.1 Bacteroidota bacterium | reverse complement strand
CGCACCTTTGCCTTCGGACAGGGCCTGGGGGACGCTGCGGCGGAGCGCGCTCGCACCACCATCACTGAGATGAACGGACAGGTCGCAGCGCGCGTCGGGCCCGCAGCCGACTACGTGATCGTCGGCGACCGCGCGACGGCCGCGGCGGAAGTCGACCCGGCGGCCGGGGCCGACACGTTGTCGCGGCGGGACGTCCAGGATCTGATGCAGCACAACTCGACGACCTGGGTGGGATTCCCCGACCACCGCATCGGCGCCGACCTCGTGGGCGAGTGGTACAAGCGCAACCTCCGCACGTACGCGAACATCTGGCACACCGTCGAGGCAAGCGACGAGCGTGTGATCCTGCTCATCGGCCAAGCCCACGTCTGGACGCTGCGGCAGTTTTTCCGGGAGAACCCGGACTTCGAGGTCGTCCCCGTGCGCGAGATGATTTGACGGACCTCCCGAAAACCTCGTTAATGCTCGGATCCACCAACGACACAACAGAGGGTCCAACCCGTGGACAAGCCGATGCGATTCGCCAATTACTCTCTCCCGGGTGAGTCCCCTGTCCCGTTCGCTGTTTGCTTGGCGGGACTGATCCTGCTCCTCGGCTTCTTGGGCATGTCCCCGATTGCCGCTCAGGATCCATCCGGTGCCGACACGGCGGCGACGACGCTGACCGAGGCGTTGCGATCCCATCGGCTGCCGCTGCAGTTGGAAGCGGGTGCGCTTCGCGGCGCGGGTGGCGTGTGGCTACGGGAGCAGGCGGCGAAGGCCACCGTCGTGACCCTGGGCGAGTCGCACGCAACCCAGGAGATTCCCGCCGTGATGACGGCGCTCATCAAGGATCTGCAGGCAGCAGACGCGTTTGATTATCTGGCGATCGAGGTGAGCCCGTGGACGACCGACCGCATCACCGAGCGGCTGCGTGAGGGGCCGGCGGCCTACGATGCGTTCATCGAGCAATACCCGGCGGCGATTCCGTTCTACAACCTGAAACCCGAGCGGGACCTGCTCCAGCAGGTCGTCGCGCACAGCGAGCACGATGCGCCGCTCTGGGGGCTCGACCAAATTTTCGCGTTCGCGACGTCGCTGGCGTTCGATCGTCTGGAGGCGTTGGCCCCGTCGGCTGAAGCTCGTGCGGCCGTACGAGCGGTGCGGGCAGCGGGGAAAACAAAATCGGCGGAGGATCCGCGGCTGCAGGAACTGCCGGCTCGCATGCCGCCTCCGCTTTCGATGTACTCACCGCCGGCCTTCGATTCGCTGCACTCGCATTTCGAAGGCATCGGCGAGGCCCAGCGGCTGCTCAAAGAATTGGCGATCAGTGCACGCATCTACCGGCTCAACGATACCGATAACTACCGCGCGAACCAGATCCGCGCCCGCTACTTGCGCGATAACCTGCGCCGACCAGCGCTCCAGGCACATGCCTCGTCCGACGACGCGCCGCAGATCGTGATCAAGGTCGGCGGATACCACGCCTTCCGCGGACTCACGCCCAACCATGCCCTCGACGTGGGCAACCTGGCGGTGGCGCTGGCCCGCATGATGGGCGGCGAAGCACTCAACATCGTCATCGGCTGCGGGCCGGGCTCGAAGAGCACGACCTTTCCCGCGGGAACGGGCGACTGCTACCGGCTTGGGGAATCCTTCGCGGAAGCCCTGGGGGACCAGCCTGGGCTGTTCGACCTGACGGCCATACACCCGCTCCTTCACGACGGGACGATCGCGGCCGAGGGGCGGCTGGAGGATTTCCTCTGGGCGTATGACGCAATTGTGCTCATTCCCAACGCAACACCCGCTGAGCCGATCGCGCCGCCTACGGGGCGGTAGCGCCCTGATCGGATGCCGTTCTTTGGATTACTGCCCGCCGCTGGTGTTCGACGGAGGGCCGACGTCCATCGACCGGAGCACGCGGACGGCCGATCCGCTGCCCATCTGCGGCGGCAGGGCCGACTCGCCGCGGACGACGTGATGCGGGGCGGTCTGCTTCAGGAAAAGCGTCTCGCCGCCCTGATCGGCATCCACCGGGCCGAGCTCGGCGACGTACGTTTTGTACGTGCCGCCCGGCACCTGTACGGTCCGCGTGCCCGTCACGATGAGCTGCATGGTGCGGGTCGACTGCTGCACAGGGTTGAAGATGCGGAAGGTCGTCGAATACCCATCGGTCAGGGGCAGGGCGGCGAGCGCAATCTCCAGCGCCGGCCCGTCGCCGAGGATGGGCCCGTCCAGTGCCGCGTCGATCGACACGGAGCGGCCCCGCGCCTGGAAGGTGCCGGTCACGGTGGAGTCGGTATACGCAACGCGGAGGCGTCCTTGTCCGCTCATGCTGCGTCGCACGGGCGCGAGCGTCCCCCGATCCACCCAAAACGAATCGGCCCCGGCGCCCATCCCCGACTGGTTCTGGTCCACGATGCGCCACACGGCCTGGCCGTCGTACGTGGCGGCCGCGATGGTGCGCCGGACCGTCGCGCTCGCCCGCTGCCCCTGCGCCTCGATCGTGGTCTCGTACACGAGGGTCGCCGGCTCGATGACGGATCCGTCGAGGGCCGGGAGCGTGTCGGGAGCCGTGGTGTGCGTCGTGTCCTGTGCGTGCGCCGGGGCCGCGCCGCCTATCAGGACGAGCCCTAACATAAAGGCGAGACAACCCGTTCGGGACCGTACGTTCATGGCAGTAGGGACGGTTGGGAAGGCATGCGAGGTGCGTATGGAGATCGTTGTAAGCGCAACCGCCGGCGAAGTTGGGGCGTTGCGCGCGCACGACAGACGGGCGGAGACGCACGCCCTGGAGCGCGCCCCTTGAACTCTCGCCGAAAAGCCGCGCGGGCCGTGCGAAACCGTTGCGAATCCGGCGCGCGAGTTGCACAATAGCGTCGCGGTCGCGTAGTTTCCGATGCTACGTGCCGTCGGCCCGCGCGTGAACTGTACCGCGGGCGATCGCTTTCTTCAATTTCCTTTGTGCGGACATGGATCTCCCGCTGTACTGGACCGCCCTCATTGCCTTCCTGGTTATTAACGTGATGCTGCTTTCGGCATCGGTGCTCGTGTATGCGGAGCGCCGCGTGTCGGGCTTCATCCAGAACCGGCCCGGCCCCAACCGCGTGGGTCCCGCCGGCCTGCTGCAGCCCTTCGCGGACGTGTTCAAGTTCGTGCTGAAGGAGGACATCCAGCCCGCCGCGGCCAGCCCGTTCATCCACTCGCTCGCGCCGGTGCTCATGGTCGTCATCGCCATGACGACCGCGGCGCTCATCCCGTTTGCCGAGGGCGTGGTCATTGCCGACATCAACGTCGGCGTGCTCATGCTGCTCGCCCTCACGTCGATTAGCGTGTACGGCATCACGCTGGCCGGGTGGAGCTCGAACAGCAAGTACGCGCTGCTCGGCGGCCTGCGCTCGGCGGCGCAAATGATCTCGTACGAGCTCTCGATGGGCTTGGCCGTCGCCTCCGTCGTGCTCATCGCCGGGACGCTCAGCCTGCCGGGCATCGTCGAGGATCAGGCGGCCGGCGGGGCCGTGCTCGGCTGGAACGTCTTCCGCAACCCGATCGGGGCGCTCATCTTCATCACGACGGCGTTCGCCGAGACGAACCGCGCGCCCTTCGACCTGCCCGAGGCCGAGCAGGAGCTCGTCGGCGGCTACCACACGGAATACAGCGGAATGAAGTTCGGGATGTTCTTCCTGGCCGAGTACGTGAACTGGTTCATCGCCTCGTTCATGATCGTCACGCTCTTCTTCGGCGGCTACCTCATTCCGTTCCAGCCGTACCTCTTGGCCGCCCTCCCGGCGCTCGACGGCTCCATCCTGCTGGGCATCCTCCAGTTCGGCTCCCTCATGCTGAAGGTGGCGTTCTTCGCCTTCCTCTTCATCTGGGTGCGGTGGACGTTCCCCCGCTTCAAGTACAACCAGCTCATGAACATCGGCTGGAAGTACCTGCTGCCCATCGCGCTGGCCAACGTGCTCGTGATCGCCGTCGGCGTCATCATCTTCCGGACGCTCTTCTAGTCGGAGGCTCGCTCTCCATGAAGACGCCGATTGAGACGTTGCGCGCAACGTCTCAGCGAGAGTTGCCACCTGCTGCCGCTTGCTAAAGAAAACCGCGCCATGCCGCTGATCGCGCCCTCGATCCTCGCCGCTGACTTTGGCCGCCTCGAAGCGCATGCGCGTGAGGCCGTGGAGGCGGGGGCCGACTGGCTGCACGTGGACGTGATGGACGGCCACTTCGTCCCGAATCTCACGATCGGCCCGCCGGTGGTGCGGGCGCTGCGTCCGCTGCGGGAGGAAACAGGGGCGCTGCTCGATGTGCACCTCATGATCGAGGAGCCCGAGCGCTACGTCGATGCCTTTGCCGAGGCCGGCGCTGACATCATCACGGTCCACGTGGAAGCGTGCGTGCACCTGCACCGCGTCATCCAGCAGATCCGCGATGCCGGCGCGCGGCCCGGCGTGACGCTCAACCCCGCCACCTCGCTTACGACGCTGGAGGAGACCCTTCCACTCGTCGACCTCGTGCTCGTGATGTCGGTAAACCCCGGCTTCGGGGGGCAGGCCTTCATCCCGTCGAGCCTCGGCAAGATCCGCCGCCTGCGCCACGAGCTGAATGCACTCGGCTCGAACGCGTACCTGGAGGTGGACGGCGGCGTGAAGCCGGAGAATGCGCTCCAGATTCGCCAGGCCGGGGCGGACGTGCTCGTGGCCGGCAGCGCCATCTTCAGAGGCGACCCGCCCGTGGCCGAAAACGTGGCGGCTCTCCGCAACGCGATGACGCTGGAGGTGTGAGGCTCGGCTTTGCCTCGCGGTCATGTGTGCGCCGGCGCACACGTCACTGGTTGTTGGTCATTGGTGGCTCCGATTCCAATAGCTGGCACCCAATGACACGAGCCGCCAGGCGAGTATATGGCCGGTTAAGCGATCGCATGCGAGCAAATGACGACGAGCGACAAGTGAGTCCGCCTGACGCGAACACAGTGAGCCCTTCATGACCGACACAACCTGCCTCGTCACCGGCGCGAACTCCGGCATTGGAAAAGCCACGGCACAGGGCCTCGCTGAGCGGGGGGCGCACGTCGTAATGGTGTGCCGCAGCGAGGAACGCGGCGAGGCGGCGCGGCAAGCGATCGTCGACGCCACCGGCCACGACGCCGTCGACCTGCTGCTGGCCGACCTCGCCGTGCAAGCCGACATCCGCACCCTCGCCGATGCGGTAACGTCTCGATACGGCCGGCTCGACGCGCTCGTCAACAACGCGGGGCTCTACACCGCCGAGCGGGCATTGACGCCCGACGGCATCGAGATGACGTGGGCGGTAAACCACCTCGCCTACTTCCTGCTGACGAACCTGCTGCGCGACCTGCTGATGGAGACGGCGGAGGCGCACGGTGAGGCACGCGTGGTAAACGTCGGCTCCGAGGCGTACACGGGCGGCACCATCGACCTCGACGATCCGGGCTTCGCGCACACGCCCTACAGCGGCATGAAGGCCTATGCCCGCTCGAAGCTGGCGAATCTGCTGTTCACGTACGAGTTGGCGCGGCGGTGGCGGCGCACGGGCGTCACCGCCAACTGCGTGCACCCCGGCGTGGTGGCCACGGGCTTTTGGGACCGCAATACCGACTGGCTCTCGTGGGCCGGCTGGCTCTTCAAGTGGGCGTACAAGAGTCCGGAATCCGGCGCCCGCGGCCCGCTTTACCTGGCCACCTCGCCCGAGGTACAGGGCGTGACGGGGGCCTACTTCGACGGCACCGAGCAAGTCACCCCCCAGCCCAAAGCATACGACGAGGAGACCGCCCGGCGGCTGTGGGAGCGCAGCGCGGAAATGACGGGCCTTTCGATGTTGGATTGACGATTTGCGATTGGATGACTTCTCTCAACTTACGCAATTGAGAACTATGGTAGAGCGAGACAATCCAGCAGGAAGGCTCTGGCACATTCTAAATGATGCAAAAAAGAAAGGAGCCAACCTCAGAACCCGGGAGGTTTGGGGAGAAGTCTTCGACATTGACAAAAACTCGACATCTCAAATTTTGGAGAAGCAGGGTGAAGTTATCCATCTCCTAATGGACGTGAAGAGAAGTATCGGAGGCATCGATGGACTAAACAAAGATCTTTACTTGAGACAACTACCCTCTATTGAAAACGCTCTTGCTAATGTCCGGCTCAGCGACAAATGGGAGGGATTCAAGAATCGACTCGACGACGCGACGATGCTGAGTTTAGCACACTGTGCTGATAAGCTCTCGGAGTATTCGAATGAAATAGTCCTCAGTCAAGACGACCTCCAGAGCCTTCGAAAGGATGTCGAAGCGCTGATTGATCGAATTTTAGATGGCCCGACCATTAATCCAAAGTTGCAGGAGATCCTTCTTGAGCATTTGGAAGTCATTCGTCGGGCTATAATCAATTACAATCTGTATGGCAGCAAGGGACTCAAGGAAGCTGTTGAAACCGCTACTGGAGCAGTCTATCTGAATCGAGAAATCTTTGAGGCGGAGAAAGACAGCGAAGCCGTGGATTGGTACTGGAAGATAATTGTTCGGATTGGCACCCTTACGGCATTGGTGAGCGACGCCCATGAATTGGCCCCAGGAGTAGCAAAATTGCTGGAGAGCTAAGAACAATCATCGGTTTTGCAATCGCCAATCCCCCAATCGACACCCGCGCCTCCCCGTGACCGTCGACGTCATTCTCCCGCTGCCGATTGATGAGACGTACACGTACGCCGTGCCGGCGGACATGGAGAGCGACGCGCAGCTGGGCAGCCGCGTGCTCGTGCCGTTCGGGCCGCGGCGGCTGACGGGGCTCATCGTGGAGACCGGGCCGCCCGTGGACGAGCTCGACGTCGACTTCACGGTGAAGCCGCTGATCGACGTGCTGGAC
>JAAAPH010000345.1 GCA_009908415.1 Bacteroidota bacterium | reverse complement strand
GATGCCCGCCGCCACGCCATGGTCGATCAGCAGGGCGGCGAACAGCAGCGCGATGGCTCCGCCGATGTCGGGGAAGTGGGCATCTGACGCGTCAGGCATGCGAGCAAAGCGGACGGTTCACGCGGCCGAATCGTCGACAGGCTGCTGCCGCGCGATTTCCCAGACGAGGTGCTTGAGTTCGGGCAAGATGAGCTCAGTCATGGCCAGCTTCACGGCGTTCGTCGAGCCCGGCATGGCGAAGACGAGCGTGGTGCGGACGACGCCCGCCGTGGCGCGGGAGAGCATGGCGCCCGCCCCGATCTCCTCGTACGACAGCATGCGGAACAGCTCGCCGAAGCCGGGAAGCGGCTTGTCGATGCGGCTTTCCACCACGTCCACCGTCTGATCCCGCGCACTGATCCCGGTGCCGCCATTCATGAGAATGGCATCCACGGCATCCGGAAGCTCATCGAGCAGGTTGGCGATGCGGGCGGGTTCATCCGGCACGATCGTGTAGCCCTCCACGGCGAACTGGGCATCGTCCAGCGCCGTGCGGATGAACTGCCCGCTCGTATCGGTGTCTTCCGTGCGCGTGTCGCTCACCGTCACGACGGCGCAACGGACGGGAGTCTCCTCGGCTTGCTCTTGGTGGTCGGCGTGAGGCATGGCAGTGTGATGTGACGTGATGGCGTGAAGGGTTCAGGAGAATGGAATAGCCTGGTGTGGGTCGCCCCACAGGGCGTCGTTACGAATGGAATCAGGGACATCATCTTCCCACTGCGCGCACGTCATGGCCTTCACTGAGCGGCGTTGGTTGCATAAATCGCGCTCTCACGCATCACTCCTCACGCTCTCACGCTGCTCCTCCCCAAACCACCGCGGCGGGTCGTATCCATGGCCGCCCCACGGATGACAGCGCAGGAGGCGGTGGATCGTCAGGATGAGGCCCTTGACGGCGCCGTACTGCTCGAAGGCCTGCAGTGCGTAGTTCGAGCACGTCGGCTGGTAGCGACACGTGCTCGGCAGGTGCGGCCCGATGATGAGCTGGTATCCCCGTACGAGGCCCTTGAGCAGGAGCCGGGGGAGCCGGTACAGAAAGCGAAGTGCGCGCATACAAGCCGAATGGACGATTCGTGACGTGCTCAAAATTAAACGAAGGGGCCAGAGGCGGTTCCGCCGGACCCTTGGCCCGCATCGGCGGTTTGCGGTTTCGCATGGCTCGCTACATCTCTTTTTTTCGACTCGTTGCTGTAAGTATGGACGCACAGGCCCTCATCGATGCCGTGACCTTTGATGACGATGGCCTCGTGCTGGCCATCGCCCAGGACGCCGACACCCAGCAGGTGCTCATGGTGGCGTACATGAACGAGGCGACGCTCCGGCAGACGCTCGACACGGGGCAGATGACGTACTGGAGCCGCTCCCGGCAGGCGGTCTGGCAGAAGGGCGAGACGAGCGGTAACATCCAGCGCGTCCGCTCGGTACGGGTCGACTGCGACGGGGACGCGCTGCTCTTCGGCGTGGAGCAGGTGGGCGATGCGGCCTGCCACACGGGCCACCGCTCCTGCTTCTACCGCCGCTTCGAAGAGGGCACCCTCGTCGACGCCGGGGAACTGATCTTTGACCCGGACGACGTGTACGGGTGATTCGCGCCGCCGCAGGGCGCACACCGAGCGAAATACGAATGCGCTTCCATCGATGATGACGACCTCCACGGATCACTGGTTACAGCGCTGGGGTGGGGCGGTCCTCGCCATCCTGATCTGCGAGGGCGTGGGCGCGCTGGCGTCCCTCGCCACGCAGTCGTCGGTAAGCACGTGGTACCCGGCGCTCGAAAAACCGTTTTTTACGCCACCGGGGTGGGTCTTCGCTCCCGTGTGGATTACGCTGTACGCCCTCATGGGCCTCGCTGCCTGGCTGGTGGGGCGGCGCGGGTGGGCGACGCCCGGGGTGCCTACGGCGCTCGGCTTCTTCGTGCTCCAGCTCGTGTTGAACGGGGCGTGGTCGTTTGCCTTCTTCGGGGCCCGCTCGCCAGCCGGTGGGCTCGCGGTGATCGTGGTGCTCTGGTTTGCGCTCATGACGACCACGAAATGGTTTTTTGAGCTACGGCGCGTCGCGGGGTGGCTCCTCGTGCCGTACCTGCTCTGGGTGAGCTACGCCGCTGCGCTCAACGGCGCGATCTGGTGGATGAACTGACGGGCTGCGAGCGGAACGTTCCCGACCTCGACCCCCACTGGCGCTGCGCCATGCCCAGCAGGGCCAGCCACGCGATCCCCAGTAGGTACCCGCCGAGCACGTCGGTGGGATAGTGGACGTGGAGCAGGAGCCGGCTCCACCCGATGGCCAGGATCAGCGTGCCGACAGCCAGTGCGAGGACGGTGCGCGCCCACCGCGCGCCCAGTCGACGCCCGCCGACGTACGCCATCGCGCCGTACAGCACGACGGCCGTAAACGCATGGCCGCTCGGAAAGCTAAAGTCGCGCACCAGCAAGTCTGGAGCACTCGGCCGCGTCCGGCTGAACGCCAGCTTCAGGCCGAAGAGGATGGCCTGGCCACCGACGAACAGGGCGCTCCAGATGATGGCCTCGGGCTTGTGGTTGCGTTGCCACAGGTAGGCCGCCAGCGCAAGCGCAAGCGGAATGGTGACGGGCAGCCCGCCCAACAGCGTAATTGGCTCGGCCCACGCGGCCAGCATATCGGGCGTCCACGTCTGGATGCGGCCGAGCCAGGCGGCGTCGGCGCGGCGCCAGGCGGGGAGATGCATCCACAGCCCGGCCAGCGTCGCAAATCCAGTCAGGCCGGTCAGCGCCACCGTCGTGGCATGCGCCAGCGGCGGGTCGGAGGGTGGGCGAGGCATGGGAGGCAGGTTCAGAGGAGTCGCGGTAGCTCAAGACACGGGAGCGGAAACGTCGGTGTCGTCCGGCGTCTCGGCAGGAGCCAGATCGCCCGCTTCGGCGCGGTGGGCCAGCGCGTCGATCAGGTCCGAGAAGATGTAGCGGTGTGGCAGATAGAGGGCGTACCAGTAGAGCGTACCGGTAAGGCCTTTGGGCTCGAAGAAGTTGGTTTGCACGAGGCGCGTGGTCGTCCCCTCGTCATCGGCCGGAAAGACGTCATACTGCAGCCACGCACGGCCGGGCATCTTCATCTCGGCGCGCAGGCGGAGGCGGCGGTTGTTCTCCAGCGCCTCCACGCGCCAGAAATCGACCGTGTCGCCCACCCGCAAGTCGGTCGGGCTACGGCGGCCTTGGCGGAAGCCGATCCCGCCCGCCAGCAGGTCGAAGAACCCGCGCAGGCGCCACAGGCCCTCGTGCGGCCAGTCCTGCGTGCCGCCGAGCTGCTGGATGACCCGAAACGTGGTCGCCGGTGCGGCATCGACGGTGCACTGGCGCGTCTCACGGATCATCCCTTCCGTGAATTCGAGCTTGTCATCGGGCGTCGTGCCGGTCGGGGCTGACGAAAGGGCGCTGTTCCAGACGGTCGGGATGTCGCCCGACGACGCGCGGCGTAGGGCGAGGCGTACGGCAGCCTCGTAGCTGATGGGCCGCACGTCGGGGAAGAGGCGGCGGGCCTTCTCCGGGTCGTCCACAGTCACCTCGTTGTCGAGCCCCTCGATGAGCGGCCGCGCGATGCGATTGGAGATGGGCGTGACGAGCCCGACCCAGTGGGACGAGAGGCGCGGCGTAAGCACCGGCACGTTGATGACAGGGCGGTTCAGGCCACGCACTTTGGCGTAGCGCGTGAACATGTCGCCGTACGTGAGCACGTCCGTGCCCCCGATCTCAATGATCTCCCCGGCACTGTCCGGCGTTTCGAGGGCCGCGATCAGGTACTCGATGACGTTCCGGATGGCGATGGGCTGCGTCGGCGTCTGCACCCACGTGGGGCAGATCATCACGGGGACGCGCTCGGTCAGGTAGCGGATGAGTTCGAACGAGAGGCTGCCCGAGCCTACGATGACGGCCGCGCGGAATTCGGTCACGGGGACGTCCCAGTCGCGGAGGTGGTCGCCCGTTTCCATCCGGCTGCGCAGGTGCTTCGACTCGCGCTCGCCCTTCGGCTGCATGCCGCCGAGGTAGACGATGCGGCTCACGCCGGCTTCGCGGGCGGCGCGGCCAAAGTTATTCGCCGCGCGGCGGTCGAGGTCGGCGAACTCGTCTTCTCCAGCTCCCAACGAGTGAATGAGGTAGTAGGCCGTGTCGACGTTCTCCATGGCCGGCGGTAGGGTGTCGTATTCGAGCGCATCGCCTTCCACCATCTCCACCGCGTCGGCCCACGGACGGTCTTGCAGCCGGTCGGCATCGCGGACAAAGCAGCGGACCGTGTACCGACTTTCGCGCAGCAAGCACGGGATGAGCCGGCCGCCCACATAGCCTGTGGCTCCGCTGACGAGGATGCGGCGCGGCGGTGTTGCCATGGGAGGACCGTTTCTAGACATGACAGGATGAGAACGAGAGAAGGGCTACGCTCCATGAACATATACAACGCCGCATCCGGCCATTCTGTTTGAGCGCACGAAGGGGACCCCCGTGGACGCGTTCATATTGCAGTGCCGTTACCATTGGTCACCATGCATAACGAGAATATTGCACCGCACGCGGACCTCCTCATTGCTGCAGCATTCACATATACGTAGTTGCAAAAGAAATTTAGTGTGTACCTCTCTTCCGCATCTTACACCAACGACAAGGTACTTCCAACCATGGCAGAAACCGATAAGCAAGGCACCGAGACATGGCCTGAGCTCGCCATCGGGCTCTACGACAAGCTGACCGGCCGTGGCGCCGAGATCACGTACGAGTTCGACAACTTTGAACTGCACGTACCCAGCAAGGCCGGCGAAGACGCCGATCACGCGCAGTGGCGCATGAATGGCAAGCTACGCATCCGCACCAAAGATAACGCGAGCTGACGACAGCATGGCACGTGCCCTGAGTGTTCTGGCCGACTTATCGCTCGACCTTGATGGCGAAGACATCGCCATCCGGGGGGAAGGAGATCGCGTTATCGTCGATCTGCCGAGTCTGCAGGCGGGCCGCGCGCTGTTCCAGGCGGGCCCGTTCTCGCAGCACGGCCGGCAGGCGGGCCTCGCCACGCTGAACGTCTTCCTCCGTGAGACGGATCTTACCGTCGATGTGCGTTATGCGGGCGAGACGGTGGCTCGCCTAGGCGCCCAGGCGCAGCCCAACGCAGCGGCTCGCTTGCTCAATCTCGGCGCGGCTGAGGTGCATCCCGCCCGATCGCTGCGTGCGGCGGCCCGCCAGCATCCGGGGGTTACGCTCGGCATAACCGCGGCCGTCGCTGCGCTGATCTCATTTCTCTTTTTCTGGCGGTCCCGCGATGACTAACCGCGTCCCGATCTGAACCACACGCAGTGCACCCCCTGCGTTCTAGCCCCTGCATCCATTGCGCGATGCAGGGGCTGGTGTATGTGTAACTTGCGTCGCGGATCTGTACCCACACCAGACAGCTTTAATACGCGCACCATCTGCCCTCACCAACCGCAACGCTCCTCATGCCGCTCTCTCGCTCTTGCTTCCTCGCTGCCGTGGCGCTCCTTCTGCTGGGTACGGCCTGCAGCAGCCCGGCTGACCCCGACGAGGTGCAGCAGGCCCTCGTCGACGAAGACTACCTGACCGCCGATCGCTGGAACGATGGGCGCGCAGAGGTGGCGTTCTACCGCGTCGAGCGGAACTTCAACCAGTACGGGCAGCCGGCCGACCAGTCGTTTCTCGTCGGCACGTACCTGGTGAAGCATAACTTCAGCGTGGGCCACATGACGAAGGCCTCCGACGAGGTGGCGGGGGAGCCGGCCTTTAAATACGCGCTGTTCTATGAGTTTGAGAGCGGATCGTACCAGTACAAGCGGAACTACGTGACCAACGCCCGGCAGCGCGACTTGCGGCCCTTCAAGCACTCGTTCACCAGCTTCGACTGGTGCTCGAACGAGTATCGCGAGTTTGCCTTCCACATGACCGGAGCCATTGACTACCTCGAACGCAGCGACGATTACGGCAACGAGCAGGCGCGCTACGTCTTCCAGCCGCGGGCCTACCCGGCCGCGGAGCTCCCGCTGCTGGTGCGCGGTCTCGACTTCTCTGACACCGAGACGCGTGCGTTCACCGTGCTGCGCCCCGACGGCACATTCGTACCGGTGGACGCCCGGTTGGCCGGGCGCGACACGCTGCAGTTGGCCGTGGGTACCGTGCCGGCAGAGCGGGTGCGGCTCGAGTACAGCCAGCGCACACCGTCGCCCATCGCCGAGTCGGTCGATTCCACGGAGATGTACTGGCGGGGCACCGGGCCCGAACGGCGGCTCCTGCAGATCGAAAGCGGCAGCGGCAGCTATCGCATGGAACTCGTCGAGCACCTGCGCACCGCGTACTGGGAAGAAAACCTGTGGTCCCGTTTGAACCGGATTGCCGAACGCCCCTAGCGGCGGGCGGGGCGTGGAAAAGGATCGTGACGCCGCTGGCCCGGGAGAAACGTGTGTCTCGTATCCCTCGTTCATTGAGCACACTCTATCCATAATCGCCCCGTCGATATGAAAAAGTCGCTTAGGATCGGCTCCGTAGCCGGCATCGGCATCTTCCTGCACTGGACCTTTTTGCTGCTGCTGGCCGGCATCTTTGCCTTCTATCTGTTCCAGGGCAATACCCTGGGGTCGGCCCTGATCGGGGTAGCCATCATCGTGGCCGTGTTTGGCTGCGTCGTGCTGCACGAACTGGGCCACGCGCTCACCGCCCGGCGATTCGGCGTCCCAACACGCAACATCACACTGTACCCCATCGGAGGGATTGCCCGGCTGGAGCGCATCCCCTCCGAGCCGATGAAGGAGTTCTGGATTGCCATTGCCGGACCGGCGGTCAACGTGGTGATCGCTGTC
>JAAAPH010000220.1 GCA_009908415.1 Bacteroidota bacterium | reverse complement strand
GGAAGAGTAACGGGGCCGCTTCGATGCGACCCGGAGATGCTATGCCGCCGCGCCCCGCTTGTTCGCGCCCCGCTTGTTCGCGCCGATTCGGCTCACGCCGTCGGGGCCGTCGTCTCGCCGGAGCCCACCTCGGCGCCGATGCCCTGCGTCAGCCGGTCGAGCACGATGGCGAGAATGACGATGGCGAGCCCGCCCTCAAACCCCAGATCGGTCTGCAACTGCGTGATGCCCTTGACCACGGGATCCCCCAGCCCGCCGGCCCCAATGAGGGCCGCGATGACGACCATCGACAGCGCCAGCATGATCGTCTGGTTGACGCCGGCGAGGATCGTTGGCAGCGCGATGGGCAGCTCCACCTTGAGGAGAATCTGGCGCGGCGTGGAGCCAAACGCCCGAGCGGCCTCAACCACGTCGGCAGGCACCTGCCGGATGCCCAGATTCGTGAGGCGCACCGCCGGCGGCGTCGCAAAGATGAACGTCGCGATGACGCCGGGCACCTCGCCGAGCCCAAATAGCAGCACGGCGGGAATGAGATACACGAACGCGGGCATCGTCTGCATGAAGTCGAGCACCGGGCGCACCGCGCGCTCCACGGCGTCGCGCTTTGAGGCCCAGATGCCCACCGGAATGCCGATGAGCAGCGCCAGCAGCGTCGCCGTGAGCACGAGCGCCAGCGTCTGCATCGTCGCCACCCACAGATCCATGCCTACGACCACCTCGGTGCCCCACAGCGTGACGCGGACCTCTTCGAGCAACGTCATGCCGATCAGCGTGAAGAGCGCGGTCTTCCGCGAGACGAACCACCCCGTCAGGAGCACGAAGCCTGCGATGACCACGTAGCTGGGCGGAAACAGGAAGGCCGCCTCCAACCCGCTGATGACCGCCCCGATGACGGCACTCAACGCGTCGAAGAACGGCTCGAAGTTCGTCTGCAGCCAGTTGACGAGCGCCTCAAACGCACCGCCGATGTCGAGTTCCATCATGCAAATACACACGGTCAATAGAAGGGGGGGAGAGGACGGGCACCGCCGGCTACGAGCGCGCCGCGGCAGGCCGATCGGCGTTGCGCGTAAGCTCCACCAGCACGGCCTCCCGATCGACCACGCCGAGCAGCCGCCCGTCGGCGTCGAGGACGACGGCCGGCACGTCCGCGTCGAGAACGAGGGGCATACACTCGGCCAGCGGCGTGTCGGGGCGGAGGATTGGCGCTGCCTCGGGGTCGACGGCCGGCTCCCCGTTGGAGACGGCGCCGGGGGACCGGGCCAGTGCGCCCTGGTACGTCTGATCCCCGTCGGTAACGTACACGGGGGGCTCCGCGTTCAGGACGCGCTCGTGTGCCTCTGCGGCCGTCGAGGCGACGTGAGCCGGCGCGCGCATCAGCACGGAGGCGGTGAGGATGTTCGTGCGGTCCACGTTCTGCACGAACGCCTCCACGTAGTCGTCCGCCGGGTCGAGCAAGATGGCCTGCGGCGTGCCGACCTGCACGACGGCGCCGTCCCGGAGGATCGCGATCCGGTCGCCCAGGGCAAGCGCTTCATCGAGGTCGTGCGTGATAAAGACGGTGGTACACCCGACGCGCGCCTGGAGATCGACAAGCTCCTCCTGCATCTCGGCACGGATGAGCGGGTCGAGGGCGCTGAAGGGCTCGTCCATGAGCAGGATGGCGGGGTCGTTGGCCAGCGCCCGGGCCAGCCCCACGCGCTGCTGCATGCCGCCGCTCAACGCCTCGGTCCGGCTCTCGGCGTAGTCGCCTAACCCCACGAGGGCGAGCGCCTCCTCGGCGCGGGCGCGCCGCTGCGCCCGCTCGACGCCGCTCACCTCCAGCCCGTACTCCACATTACCGCGCACGGTCCGATGCGGAAACAGCCCGAAGTGCTGAAACACCATCGATATCACGCTGCGCCGTAGCATCCGCACCCGCTCCGCCGACGCCTGCGTCACGTCCTCACCGTCGACGATCACGGCACCGCGCGTCGGTTCGATGAGCCGGTTGATGCACCGCAGGAGGGTCGACTTGCCGCTCCCGGACAGACCCATGATGACGAACGTCTCGCCGGCTGCGACCTCGAACGACGCGTCCTGCACGGCGACGGTGCTTCCGGTAGCGGACCGCACCTCCTCGGGCGACGCCCCCGCGTCGAGCTGCTCCAGCGCGCGCTCCGGCTCTGGGCCAAAGATTTTCGTCAACTGCTGCACGCTGATGATGGGCCGGCCTGCTGCCATGCGATTGACTCGCTTCGTTGTCGTTCATGCAATACGGGCGGGTTGCCAAGGTAAGCACTCTGTTCGTGAGAACCTACCCGGTGGGATGGCTGCATCTTGGACCCAGACGCTGCGCCCCGTTGCATACACACGCATGTACGGCGCGGCATGTCCTTCGACCGGGCCTATTCCATCTCGGCAGTGCGACGAGCAGGGGAACGCCGATCCGAGCGCATCGGAGCAGGCCGACCGGGCGGACTCTTGGGGGGATGAACGCGACCTCGCCCCTCCACCCTCCAGAGGGAGTTGGTTCGTGCGGCTAGTCCGCCGTCGCTTTGAGGTGGTCGGACAGCCGGAGCGTGAGGGCGATCAGGGTGAGCGTTGGGTTGGCCGCGCCGGCCGTGGGATACACCGCCGACCCCGCCACGTAGAGGTTGCCGATCCCGTGCACCTTGCCGTCGGCGTCCACCACACCCTGGCGGGGATCGTCGTGCATGCGGGCCGTGCCCATGTGGTGCCAGCCGCCGCTCACAAAATCGGGCCACCCGGCCTCGTCGTCCTGCAGCCACTCCAGGAGGCGGACCCGACCGACGCCGCTGCGTCCCACCTCCTGGCCCAGCACCTCGTAGAAGGTGCGCATCGAGCGCTTGTCGAGCGCGGTCAGCTGCCAGTCGAGCGCCACGCGCGGCATACCCAGCGCATCCGCCTCATCGGTCAGGGTGACCCGCGAATGCGGGTTGGGCGCCTGCTCCTGGCGGGTGAACAGCTTGAAGGCGCGCCGTGCCGGAAAAGCGGGCTGGCGCGACGTGTCTTGCCGCGAACGCGCTCTCCGCCGCTCCATCTCTTCCGGCGAGAGCTGCAAGTTTTGCTCCACCCACTCCGGCGTAAGCTGTTGAAAGGTCCCGCGGAGCGCGTCGTACACCCCGGGGTTGAGCGAGGCCGTTCCGTTCAGGATTGCACGCGTGCGCTGCGCCTCGGCGGTGAGCGCCACCTCGCCCCGCGCCGTCGTCTCGAAAAAGGTATGCATGTACAGCGCCAGGGGCCGCGGCTCGGCCAGGACCAGCTGGGCACCGGGCATCTCGATGTGCTCCATGAAGTAGCGGCCCACGAGGTCGTGATCGTTCCCCAGCCCCTCGGGCGCCTTTCGGTTGGAGGCCAGAAGCAGCCGCGCGTTCTGGATGGCGCCGCAGGCCAGCACGTAGCGCCGGGCGCTCACGCGATGCGCCTTCCCGTTCGGCGTCTTCACGCGGATCCCCTCCACGGCGCGGACCGAATCGTTCGCTTCCACCTCGACGGCGTTGGCGTACGTGTAAAGCCGGATGGTATCGGCCTCGGTGATGTCGTCGCGGTACGCGTGCCCAAACCGCGTCGGCGGGCTGAACTGCCACATTTTTGTGCGCACCACCTCCTCGCTGAGCGGCAGCGCCTTGCGACTCGGGTTTTGCTGCGTCCAATACGCGGCGTCGTACGCGTACGGGCCCAGCTCCACCAGCTCGTGGGCCCGCTGATAGTATGGATCCAGTTCCTCCCGGCCGATCGGCCAGCCGCTGTGGGGCACCCACTCGCGTTCCTCGAAGTCGATCGGATCGTAGGGCGCACAGAATCCGGCCCAGTGGCCCGTCGTCCCGCCGAAGGCATGCAGGCGCGCGGCGTTCAGCGGAAAGTACGGCTGCCCGACGATGTCCCCGCGGTAGCGGTCTTGCATCTGTGCCTCGACCTCGAAGCCACCGCCTTCCAGCAGGATCACGTCGTGCGACGTGCCGGCCCACTCCAGCGCCATGCTGATGCCCGCCGCGCCGGCTCCCACGATGCAAAGATCGCCCTCGATGAGGGTGCCGTCCTCCAGCTCACGTGCGTCGGTGTGCATAGGCCCTCGGTCCGGTTGGATTTCAGGAGTTGCCGCGGTCGTGCCGCAGCGAATAGAGCGCACACTGCCGCGCCTCGGTCACGGACAGAATCCAGCCGTCCAACTGAACGGTGCGCCCCTGTGCGAAGTCGGCGCGAACCCGCGCGTCCAGTCGGTCGCGCACAGAACCGAGGCCCGGACCGATCGCCCCGCGGAGTACTTCGACCAGCGCGGCGCGGCGGTCCTCCTCGGGGTGCACCGCCCGGTAGCGACGGCCCAGCGCATGGATGGACGCGAAATCGCCGAGCGTCGCACGGAGCGCGGGCTGGGCCAGGACCTCCGGCTCCAGCGGCGCAGGCGCCCCGCTCCAGAACCCGGACGCGGCGAGGGCGACGGTAGAAATGCCTCCGGCCGTGAGAAAGCGACGTCGATCCATGGGCGTAACGGCTGCGCGTGGAAGGCCAATCAGAATGCGGCGCTGCATTTTTTCAAGGTATAAAATCCGGTCGCGCGCCCCCTCCTCAAAGTGTTACGATTACGCAACCCGGACATTGGGGATGTAGGCGCTGGGCTGGATCCCCTCCAGGGAGGCCACTCCGGATCCCCTCGGCAGTATCGTTTTCAAGCGTCCACAGGCGCCGGGCTACCCGATCTCGATGCGCTGCCCGCCGGCGGCGATGGAGTCGTAGATGGCTTCGATGACCTGCATGTCGCGGAGGCCTTCCTCGCCGGGCACGCGCGACGCCCGGTCTTCCTGGATGCACGCGGCGAACCCGTCCATCTGCCGCGCCTGCTGATTCACGTTCTGGATGTTCATCGGGCCGTCGGAGGTGCGCCCCTGGATCCCGCCGTAGCCGTACGACGGCTCGCTCGACCTCAAACCAGCCCTGCTCGGCGGTGGCGTACAGCCGGTTGAAGTTGCCGTTGTAGCTCGTGCTGCCGTCCATCCGCGCGCCGCCCGGGAATTCGAGCTGGAAGAAGATGGTCTCATCGACCTCGCTGAAAACGTCCGGCCGCGTCGTGTACTGCTGGGCCGTGGCAGCTACGGGTTCCTCGCCCGTCACGTACCGGGCCGCCTGGATCGCGTAGACGCCGACGTCCATGAGCGCGCCGCCGCCCGCCAGCTCCTGGTCGAGGCGCCACTCGATGTGCGGCGGGTACGGCGGCTGGCCCAGCCGGAAGCCAAACCCGGCCTGGATGATTTCCACCGGGCCGTACACCTCCTCCTGCCCGAGTTCCATCACACGCTGATGGTGCGGCTCGAAGTGCAACCGATATCCGATGGACAGCTTCCGGTTGTTGCGCTCGCACGCATCGATCATCGCGCGGCAGTCCTCGACCGATGTCGCCATCGGCTTCTCGCAGATGACGTGCTTGCCGGCCTCCGCCGCGCGGATCGAATACTCGGCGTGCAGGCTATTGGGTAGCACCACATAGACGATGTCGATGGCGTCGTTGTCCGCAATCTGGTCGTAGGTGGCGTAGTCGTAGACGTTTTCCTCCGGAATGTCGTACTTCTGCATCCATTCCTCGGCCTTCGACGGCGTGCCGGTGACGATGCCGGCAAGGTAGCAGCGCTCGGTCTCCTGCAGCGCCGGCGCGAGCTGACCCGTGGCGTAGTTGCCCAGCCCGACGAGCGCGAGGCCGAGCGGATCCTGCGCCGGGGCCGGCGATGCCTGTACGCCAAAGGGCCCGGCCGAGGCCGCCAGCGCCGCCCCGCTTAGGCCGGCAGAAAGCTGTTTGAGAAACCGGCGACGCGACGACGCGCCAGAAGGACGAGGGGAATCCGAAATCCGGAATCCGGGTCATGGGAATCACAGCATTGAATGAGGGAGACAACGGGGCACCACTCCGCCCCTCCATGAGCGAGAGGGGCGAGACGAAAAGAAAGCTTGCACCGAGCGCTAAAGTCAAGTGCATCACGCGTCCGCGATGCGAGTGGACGTAAATGCTGCGGCAAGGGACCGCCCGGCGCGCGAACTCGTTGATCTTGTTCACATAGAGCCATAGATAGTAATGTTCTTCCCGCCTTCTCCCAACCAGTGCCCCCACTCATGATGAAGACCTCGTCGCGCGTTTTCGCTGTGCTCTGCAGCGTACTGCTGCTCCTCGTTGTCGCACCGCCGGCCCACGCTCAGGCGCCCCACATGGCGCCCACCCGCGCCGACACCGGCATGGTCGTCTCGGCCCGCGCCGAGGCTTCCGAGGCCGGCGTGGCAATGCTAAAGCAGGGCGGCAACGCGGTCGACGCCGCCGTGGCTACGGGCTTCGCGCTGGCCGTCGTGTACCCGCGGGCCGGCAACATCGGCGGCGGGGGCTTCATGGTCGTCCGCACGGACGACGGCGCCGAGACGACGATCGATTACCGCGAGAAGGCGCCGATGGAGGCGACACGCACGATGTATCAGGACGCAAGCGGCGAGGTCGTCTCGCAGCGCAGCCGGGAAGGCTACCTCGCCTCCGGCGTGCCGGGCTCCGTAGCGGGCCTGCTCAAGGCGCTGGAAGAGCACGGCACCATGACGCGCGCGCAGGTCCTGGCGCCGGCCATCCGCCTGGCCGAAGAAGGCTTTCGCCTCTCCCAGCGGCAAGCCAACTCCTTCAATGGCCGCTACGAAACGTTCGCCCAGTACCCCGGCAGCGAGCGGTACTTCACGAAAGGAAGCGAGGACCGGTACTACGAGGCCGGCGAGCTGTTTGTGCAAGAGGACCTCGCCGCCGTCCTCAAGCGCATCCGCGACCAGGGGCGGGCGGGCTTTTACCAAGGCGAGACGGCCGAATTGATTGTGGAGGAGATGGAGCGCGGCGGCGGGCTCATCAGCCA
>JAAAPH010000507.1 GCA_009908415.1 Bacteroidota bacterium | reverse complement strand
CCGCGGGCACGACGCGCTCCACCTTCGTGTTGAACGTGATGGCCGTGCGGAGATCGAAGGCGTCGGCGTAGGCCTCGAAGTAGGCGAGCACATCGGTATGATGGCCGAACTCGGGGAAGTCCTCCGGGATCGGGAAGTCGGCCAGCGCCATGTTGTGCTTGCTGGAGTTGATGTGGAGCGTCTCGTAAGCCGGCGAGCGCTCGTGGTCGATGCGCCACAGGCCACCGAGGTCGCTGTCCAGTTCGAACTGGTCGTAGGGAATTCCGCGATCTTTCAGCGCCTTGGCCGCTGTCAGCCCCGAAATGCCGGCCCCAATGATGCAGGTCCGTTCATCCGGCGCCCGTGCCTCTGTCCGATGTGCCGCCATCATTCCTGATCCGGATTGGACTTAGTCGGTTGTGGGCCCGTTAAACCGCGTGTGCCAATGATTTGTTTGTCGTGCTCCGCGTCAGCGGCAGCATTGTTTCCACCCGCTATAGTTTGTAGTATCTGGGTCCCTGCATCATCCATCGTCGCCACGTTCCGTTATGTCCACCGAGACCTCCACCCGCTCGCGCAGTTTCTCCGACCGTGCGCTCGATTACATCGAACGGACCGGCAACGCGCTGCCCGACCCGGTCACGCTGTTCTTTATCTTCATTGCCATCGTGATGGTCGCCTCGTGGATTACCCACATGGCGGGCGTGAGCGTGGTCCACCCCGGCACCGACGAGGTCATCACGGCGGACAACCTGTTCTCGTCGGAGAACATCCAGCGGCTCTTTACGGACATGGCGGAGACGTTCGCCTCGTTTCCGCCGCTGGGCCTCGTGCTGGTGGTGATGCTCGGCATCGGCGTGGCGGACAAAACCGGGCTGATCGGCGCGGCGCTGCAAGCCTTTGTGAGCAGCGTGCCGGACTCGCTGCTTACAGCGGCGCTCATCTTCGCAGGCATCATGTCGAGCCTGGCCGTGGACGCGGGCTACGTCGTCGTCATCCCGCTGGGCGCGGTGCTCTTCTACGGGGTGGGGCGGCATCCGCTCGCGGGGCTGGCCGCCGCCTTCGCGGGCGTCTCGGCGGGGTTCAGCGCAAACCTCTCGCTCACCTCGCTGGACCCGCTGCTGGCCAGCTTCACCGAGCCCGCCGCGCAGCTCATTGACCCCAACTACACGGTGCCCGTGACGGCCAACTGGTGGATCATGATCGCGCTCACGCCGGTCTTCGTGATCGTGGGCACCTACATCACGGATCGCATCGTGGAGCCGTACCTGGGCGACTACGATCCGTCCGATGAGGCCGATGTGGATGTCGATGCGCCCGATGAACTGACCGACACGCAGCGACGCGGGCTGCGCTGGGCGGGCGGTGTGACGCTGCTCACAGGCCTCGGCATCGTGGCGCTGGCCGTGCCCGAGGGCGCGCCGCTGGCCGAGTTCGACGCGCTCATCAGCAGCATCGTCGCGCTCATGGTGTTCGCCTTCTTCCTTCCGGGCCTAGCCTACGGCATCGTTGTGGGCAAGATCAAGAGCGACAAGGACGTGGCCGACATGATGGCCGACACGATGGCCGACATGGGCGCGTACATCGTGCTGGCCTTTGCGGCGGCGCACTTTATCGCCATGTTCAGCTGGTCAAACCTCGGTTCCATCATCGCCATCAGCGGCGCGGAGACGCTCCAGCAGATCGGCTTTACCGGCATCCCGCTGATCGTGGCGTTCATTTTCGTCTCGGGGATTATCAACCTGTTCGTGGGCAGCGCGTCGGCCAAGTGGGCCATTATGGCGCCCGTCTTCGTCCCAATGCTCATGCTGGCCGGTGATCCCGGCTACTCGCCCGAGACCGTGCAGGCCGCCTACCGCATCGGCGACGCGTTCACGAACATCCTGACGCCGCTGCTCCCCTACTTCCCGCTGATCATCATCTTCGCCCAGCGCTACGTGAAGGACAGCGGGATCGGCAGCATCATCGCCATTATGCTGCCTTACTCGATCGGATTCGGCCTCATCAGCACCCTCGTGTTCGTGCTGTGGGTGTTGTTTGGGCTGCCGCTCGGCCCAGGCGCCACGCTGGAGTACATGGGCACACCGTAGAGTGCGTGGGGCGTGGCGGGCCTTGCGTTGACACTGAGGTGTCCTGCACCTTGAACGCTGTTAGGGGCTGCGTGGCATAAGGGAATTGGGGCGACCGCCTCGTCTCAGGTGTGCACCTCCCAGCGGCGCTCACGCCGGTTCACTGCGCATGAAGAATGCTCCCAAGGCCGCGGAGACCAATCCTTGAAAGGGTCCCAGCCACAGATTCGACTGCGTCATAAGCGCCGTCGCCCCCATGGCTGCGAAAGGCCCTGCCAGAATCGTGATCGACACGACGCCTAGGTACGCGGCCGACAAACTGAACGCGAGCCGATACAAAAACTGATCGACCTGTTTAATCTTTGCGCCTTTTCCTAGCGCATCCAGTACGAAGACACCGACCATGAGCGACAGCGTGGGCATAAGGGTCGGCAAGAGCCATCCCCATGCTTCCTCAGGATTGTCTCCGTGGCGTCCCCCAATCGTCTGAAGTAGAAAGATCAGGAAGATGAGGCCAGCGCTGATGAACCAGAGCGTGGCGAGGCGCTTCTTGCACGTCGTCCAGGGCACCTTCATGGTCGGTCCTCCCGTTCTTGTCCAATGGCTGTAAGCACTCCTGACCGCGCCAGGTGCGTGCGCGCCGTGAGGCGGCCAGGCGTTACCAGCAAGGCGTCGTCCGATTCGGGCTGCTCAAACTCATACACCAGCGCCGTCATTCGATATGCCCTGGTGTACAGTTGACGCGCCATGGCGTCGGGAAGTCGATTGAATCCGACATTGAGCCACTCTGTCGCCTCCTCTTGGCTCACCTCCTGGTCGCTTTGGCTAAAGGGGTGCGGCGTGGCCACAAAGACCAGGATCCGGAAGTGACCTGGGTTAGACGTGAAGAGCGCGCGCAGAAAAGCCCGCAAACTGAACTCACGCAGCGGTCCTGCTACAGCCGACCACCGGTCGGGAGGGTCTAGCGGGGTCCCATCGGGACGAATCTGCTCCAGTCGCGTCACAAGAGCGAAGCCGTCGGGGACGGCGAAGTAGCTCTTCTCCACGTAGCCCGCAGCATCCAACGCCTGCACAAGCCGGTCATTCACCTGGCCCAGCGTAGTGCTGTCTCCAGCGTTCCGCAGTGCCGCATCGTCGATGTTCATCATCGTTGAGGCGCGCGGGGGAGGCCATGGAAAGTCCGGAAGCTCGGGCGGAGCACTCCGGGGCACATCAGACGCCGGCGCTCTTGGTGGTGGACTAGCAGTCGCCGGCGGCTCCTCGTCGGCCAGGGGCTCCTCGGTAGAAGTCTCATCGGGCAGCGGCTCCTCGGAGGGTGCTTCCTCGACTGGTGTTTCTTCAGCGGGTGCCTCCACGGGGGGGCGCTCTTCCTCAGCCGTTGCCGGCGGCTCCTCGGCCGATTGACACCCCACGATAAGCAACAACACGACCAGTCCTCCTACAGCTAACGCGTTCCGCATCCCCATCCTCCCCCGTTGTTTCGATCCGCTTTCTCACCTCGCGCATGATCTCTATAGCGCACATTCCAATATATTCATGCCACTATTGATTGCAAAGAACGGTATTACAATTTGATGAGATAGAGGCCCAGTCAGTCGACGTTCAGACTAGTCCAACGAGGCCCACGTGCGGCGCCACATGGACAACGCCAACCACCGTTTGGTATTGGTTTGCAACGTGTCAGTCAGCCCCGAATCATCGCCCCCAGCGCGGCGTTTTGGATACGCGCTGTTGTACCATATGCCCTCACCATGAACGAAACGCTCGAAACCAAGCTCGCCAACTTGCCGAAGCAGCCCGGCGTGTACAAGCACCTCGACGATGAGGGCTCCGTGCTGTACGTCGGCAAGGCGAAGAACCTGCGCAGCCGTGTACGCTCGTACTTCCACGACAGCCGCCCGCGCGACGGCCGCATCGGTGTGATGGTGAAGAAGATCGCCGACGTCGAGGTGATCGTCACCGACACCGAGGTGGAGGCGCTGATCCTGGAGAACAACCTCATCAAGGAGCTCCAGCCGCGCTACAACGTCAACCTGCGCGACGACAAGAGCTACCCGTACATCTGCATCAAGAACGAGCGCTTCCCGCGCGTCTTTCCCACGCGCCAGCTCCGGAAGGACGGCTCGAAGTACTTCGGCCCGTACACCGACGTGAAGACCATGAACCGGATGCTGGACGCCATCCGCGACATCTTCCAGCTCCGCACCTGCTCGCTCGACCTCGCCGAAGACAAGATCGCGGCGGGCAAGTACGACGTGTGCCTGCAGTACCACATCGACAACTGCCAGGGCCCGTGCGTCGGTGAACAGTCGGAAGAAGACTACCAGCAGACCATCGATCAGGTGGAGCAGCTGTTGAACGGGCAGACGCAGGAGCTCGTCGGCGTCCTCGAAGCCAAGATGGAGCAGGCCTCGGCGGACCTCAACTTCGAGGAAGCCGCCCGCATCCGCGACCAAATCAACGCCATCGAGAAACACGCCGAAAAGCAGAAGATCGTCAGCCAAGACTTCGTGGACCGCGACATCTTCGGCCTGCACCTCGACGAAGAGGCCGACGTGGCGTGCGGCGTGCTGTTCAAGGTGCGCGAGGGCAAGATGATCGGCCGGCGGCACAAGTACATCCGCCCGGTCGAGGGCCGGCAGCCGGAGGAGATGATCCTCGCCTTCGCCGAGGACTACTACACGGACGCCCACTTCTTCCCCACCGAGGTCCTCTTCTCGCACGACCCGAACGCGTCGCGCACGGACGACACCGTGCCGCTGGAGGAATTCCTGGCCCAGCAGAAAGGCAAGCAGGTGCCCATCAAGGTGCCGCAGCGCGGGGAGAAAGCGAGCCTGATGCGCATGGTCAAATCCAACGCCAAGTTGCTCGTCAACGAGTGGAAGTTGCAGCAGATGAAGCGGCGCAAGGAACGCACCCCGCAGTCGATCAAAGACCTGAAGCGCGACCTGCGGATGGACGAGCTGCCGCGCCGCATCGACGGCATCGACGTGTCGCACCTCGGCGGGACGGAGACGGTGGCCTCGTGCGTCGTCTTTCAGGATGCCTCGCCCCGCAAGCGCGACTACCGCACGTACAAGATCCGCTCAACAGACGAGGGCCGGCCGGACGACTACCGGGCCATGCGCGAGGTCGTGGAGCGCCGTTACCGCCGGATGGTCGAGGAGGACGGCCCGTGGCCCGATCTCGTAGTGATCGACGGCGGAAAAGGCCAGCTCTCCAGTGCCGTCGAGATGCTCAAAGACGTGGGCGCGTACGACCGGTTTCGCGTCATCGGCCTCGCCAAACGACTCGAAGAGGTGTACGTGCCGGGCGACCGCGATCCGCTCTTCATCGGAAAAGACAGTGCGGGGCTGCAGCTGCTGCAGAAGGTGCGCAACGAGGCGCACCGGTTCGCCGTCACGTACCAGCGCAAGCGGCGCAAGAAAAAGACGCTGCGCTCGGAGCTGCTCGACATTCACGGCGTCGGCGAGAAGACGGCGCAGACGCTCCTCGGGGAATTTGGCTCCGTGCAACGCGTGAAAGAGGCCGACGAAGAGGCCCTCGCCGAGGTCGTGGGTCCGGCCAAGGCCGAAAAGGTGATCGATTATTTCGCCGCACAGATCGTCGAGGGGCCTTGAATCAAGGCCCCAGGCGGAGGGCGGCGAGGGCGGCCTCGATGCGCGAAACCACACGCGGGTATTGGAAACGCGGCGCCACGTAGTCGAACTGTACGATCGCCGCGTCGGATTCCACAACCACCTTGTGGTGAACGGCACTTCGCGAGGCGATCACGAAATCGAACAGCGTCCGTTCATCCTTCTGCCGGAGCGTATCGAGCCGTTGGAAGTCCTGTTTGTGAGCGGCAAGGGCCTGCCGCAGCGCCGCCGGCACGTCGGTGCCTTGATGCTCCCGATAAAGCCGCGACACGACGAGGAAGCTGCTCGTCCGTTGTTCACCGTACGTGCGCAGCGGCTGCATACGCACGGCGTCGGTCTCAACACGCACTGCGCGCTGTGCACGACGGGCGGCCGTGCTATCGAGCCGGGCCCACCCGCGCGGCACGCGGAACGATACGGCGGCGTCCTCCAGCGTGATGGGCGGCTGGAGGACATCGGGGTTGGCCTGCACGGTCAGCGGCTCGATGCGATCGGGCGCTTCGGGGTAGGTGCGCTCCTCGTTGGAGCACGCCGCGAGCAGCAGGATCGCAGCGCAGAGCGTCTTGAGGACGCGCGGCGCTGCTGAGCCCGGCATGGTTCTCTCTTTCATCATACGGTGTTGGCGTCCTTCCTCCAAGCGGACCGGCCGCATCTTCCGATTGCTCCGGCAGATCGTTATGTTTGGCGAGGCGCGTTGTTCTCCACTCCCAACCCCACCCCCGCCATGCTCAACTACATTTGGGCGGGGCTGATCATCTTCAGCCTCGTCTTTGCGCTCTCTACCGACGTGCGCGAGCTCGCGACAGATCGCTTCCGCAACGATGAGCCCCTGCCGATCACACTCGAATTTCCGGACGGCTACACGCCGGATGCACGCCGCCAGGCCGTGCACGTGCGCATCGACTCGGCGGCCTACCAGCAATTCTACGACGTGGACGCGGCCCCCGACGCGGCGTACGATGGCACCTTGCTCCAAACGCGCGACGGGCGGCAGGTGCAGTTCGGCGGGGAGGAAACCGCACTCCCCGAACCGCTGGCCACGATCCGCGCGTTTCTCGCGAGTGAGGACGGCGACCCGCTCCGCGGCACCGCGGCCTCATTTCCCGAACTCAGCGGAGGCGCCTCGATGGCCGCGGCGGCCGTCCAGTTTGAGCCCGTGCAGTTCCGAAAGCTGAACGACATTGCCGACGCCGCGCTGAGCTTCGCG
>JAAAPH010000470.1 GCA_009908415.1 Bacteroidota bacterium | reverse complement strand
TATAGCCGAGCATCGCGGCCCAGCGCTCATCGACGATGTTGCGTCCTTCGTTGAAGTTGACATCCCACATGCCCAGGTTGCCGCCGGTGAGGGCTAGCGCCAGTCGCTGGCGCTCGTTCTGGAGCGTTTCCGCGCGCTCATGCTGCTCGGTCACGTCGGTAATGGCGAACACCACGCCCACGACGGCGCCGGCCTGATCTTGCAAGGGGGCTCCGTTGATGGAGAGGATGCGGCGTTGCCCATCGGGCCAAGCGATGGCATGCCGCACGTCGTAAACGGGAGCGCCGGTGGCCATCACGCGCACGAACGGCAGTTCGTTGTCCGGGAAGGGGCCGCCGTCGACGGCTTCGATCTCCCACGCAGGGTCATCGTACATGCGTCCCGTCACCGTGACGGGGTCGAGCCCCAGCACCTCTTCGGCGCGGCCATTGGCGCGGGTGATCTGGCCGTTGGTGTCGACGACGCTGATGGCGGCAGCACTGGCCTCGAAGATGCGCGCGAGCAGATTGCGCTCCTGGCGCAACGCGTCCTGGCGCTGGCGCTGCTCCGTCACATCGCGCTGGACGGACACCCAGTGCTGGACGGTGCCATCGGGGCCGCGCACCGGCGTGATGTTCCACTCCACCCAGTAAGGCGTCCCGTCTTTCCGGTAGTTGAGAGCCGTCTTGGCAGGAACGGCATCCCCCTGTTCCAGGCAGGAGCGCACGTCGTCGAGCGTTGCGCGGTCGGTCGCCGGCCCCTGCAGGATGCGCGGCGTCTGGCCGATGACCTCCTCGGCCGCGTAGCCGGTCATCTGCTCGAAGGCCGGGTTCACGTACTCGATGCGCGGGCCGGGGGCGTCGAGCGCGGGTCCGGTGATGATGACCGCCTCCGTGGCCTCTTCGACGGCGCGGCTCATGAGGCGGAGCTGCTCTTTGCGCTCCCGGCGGCGGGTGACGTCGAGCACGGTGCCCAACACACGGGTCGGCCGGCCCGCCGCGTCGCTCTCCAGGATCTGCGCTTCGAGCTCCACGATACGCTCGGTACCGTCCGGTCGCACGATGCGGTGCTCGATGCGACCGTCCTCCGGGCGGATGCGTCCCGCCGTGATGGCCCTCCGGCTCAGCGCCCGGACGCGCTCGCGGTCGGGCGCCGGGAGGGCCTCGAAGTATATCTCGACGGTGGGGTCGAGGGCGCCGGGCTCGTAGCCAAAGAGGCGAAAGGTTTCGTCGGACCACTCGACGGCGCCGGTCTCGACGTCCCAGTCCCAGTGGCCCAGGTGGGCAATGCGCTGGGACGTTTTGAGGAGCATCTGGCTCTTCTTCAGCGCCTCCTCACGCTCGTGGCGCGCGGTGACGTCATTGTAGTAGACCGCGAGGCCCCCTTGCTCCATGGGGAAGGCCTTGACCTCGAACCACGTCTGGAGCGGCGGGAAGTAGGCCTCGAACTCGGCCGGCTCGCCGGTCTGCATCGCACGGTGGTAGGCGTCATAGAACGCGAGCTCTTTCGCCTCGGGGAACGCCCCCCACAGGTCCTGGCCGAGCAGGGCCTCACGCGACCGGTCGAGCAGCACCTCGGCCTGCTGGTTGAGGTAGGTGATGCGCCAGTCGTCGTCGACGGCGAAGAAGGCGTCGGTGATGCTCTCCAGCATCTCCTCGCGGCGGCGCGGTTGGGCCCGGTACGCCAGTTCGTCCATGACCACGCCGGCGAGCTGCCGCAGCGTCTCCCGCTCCTTGGCCCCGAGCCCGCTGGGGCGCGGGACGGTATCGATGACGCACAGCCGCCCCAGGGCGTACCCGTCGGGCGTGATGAGCGCCGCGCCGGCATAGAAGCGGATGCCCGGATCGCCCGTGACAAGCGGGTTGTCGCGGAAGCGGGGATCTTCGGCCGCGTCCTCGACAACGAGAACCTCTTCCATATCGAGCGCATGGGCGCAAAATGCGACGTCCAGGTCCAGCATCTGGGCGTCAAGCCCTACTTGGGCCTTGGCCCACTGGCACTGATCGTCGACGAAGTGGATGCCCGCCATGGGCGTATCCAAGAGATGCGCAGCAAGGTCCGCGATCCGGTCGAAGGCGGGCTCCGCCGGGGTGTCGAGAATCTCGTAGCGGCGCAGGGCAGCGAGGCGCCCCGGGTCGGAGGCGGAATCGGACATAGAGGCGGTGTACAGGCGGCATGTCACATATGCGGAAAAGCCATGCGCGAAGATAGGGGGCCCCCAGTAGAAGGTAAAGGCCGAATGGCACCGGAATCCTGCTTGGCCACAGGGCCGGCGATCGCGACGTGCAGAGGCGAGGCACAGATCGAGGCGATGAAAGCGGCGACGTGTCTGCGTGGGATCTGTGCGGTGGGCACTCCGTCCAGCTGCGTATACAATTTATAAACGCTAGGACGAGAGCGTCACAGCGCGACGATGCACGGCCTGACGCGTAAGGCGATCCGAGTGGCCCCCAGCCACCGCGTGCTCCGACGGCCGCTCCGATGGGGAGAGCCAGAAGGAGTGTTTCAGGCCCAGCTACAGCCTCGCTTCCCACTACTCAGTTACTCACGCCCCGTCGCCCCGAATCCGCCGCCACCGGGCGTCTCGATCCGGAGCCGATCGCCGGCCTGGAGGCGGCGTGTGAATTGCGCGGGGAGGGGCTCGTCGGGGCCCTCGGCGCGGCGGAGCACGTTGCAGCCGCCGGTCCCGTTGGTGCCGCCGGCCAGGCCCCAGGGGGCGTGTCGGCGTCGGGTGCTGAGCATCGTCACGGTGGCCGGGGCGAGCAGCTCGTACTCGCGCACGACGCCGTCGCCGCCCCGGTGGACGCCCGCGCCCCCGCTGCCGGTGCGGAGCGCGTATTCGCGGATTCGAAACGGAAACGCGCGTTCGAGCGCTTCGACGGGCGTGTTGAGCGTGTTCGTCATGTGCACGTGCACGCCGCTGAGGCCGTCCGCTGCGGCGCTGGCGCCCATACCGCCGGCGATCGTCTCGTAGTAGGCGTACGCCGTGCCGTCGTCACGCGCGCCGCCGATGGTGAGGTTGTTCATCGTGCCCTGTGAGGCGGCCGGGACGCGGTCGGGCACCGCCTGCGCCAGCGCGCCAAGCACGGTATCTACGATGCGCTGCGACGTTTCCACGTTGCCCCCTGCCACGGCGGCCGGCGGCCGGGCGTTGACGAGGCAGCCGGCCGGCGCCACCACGTCGACGGGCGCGAAGCAGCCGGCGTTCATCGGCACGGCGGCGTCCACCAGGCAGCGAATCACGTAGTAGCAGGCCGACTGCGTGATGCTGAGCACGGCGTTCAGCGAGCCCTCCACGGCGTCGCCGGTCCCGGCGAAGTCGAACCGCACGGTGTCGCCGTCGATGGTGGCCGCCACGCGGAGGGGGGCCTCGCCGCGCTCCAGTTCGAGCACGTCCTCAAAGGAGTAGGTCCCGTCCGGCGCGTCCGCCAGCATGTGCCGCACGAGGCGCGCGCTGTACTGCTGAAGGTGCGCCGCGTAGGCCGTCACCGCATCCCGGCCGTGCGCGTCGAGGAGCGCGTGCAGGCGGCGCGTCCCCACGGTGTGGGCGGCGCGCTGGGCGGCCAGGTCGCCGCGGCGCTCGTCGGGCGTGCGGACGTTGCGCAGCAGCAGGCGCTGGACGTCCTCGTTGAGCGTGCCGCCGCGGTATAGCTTGATCGGCGGGATGATAAGGCCTTCCTGGTAGATCTCGGTCGAGAGCGGGAGCGAGCCCGGCGTCATCCCGCCCACATCGGCGTGGTGGGCGCGGCTGGCGACGAAGAAGACGGGATCGGCGGCGCTGTCGTCCATCACCGGCGAGATCATCGTGATGTCGGGCAGGTGCGTGCCGCCCGCGTACGGATCGTTGAGGATCACGATATCGCCGGGCTGCCAGGTGTCGACGGCATCGCGGGCTGCGTCCATGCTGGCGGGCATGGCGCCGAGGTGCACGGGGATGTGCGCGGCCTGCGCCACCATTTGCCCAGCCCCGTCGAACACGGCGCACGAGAAGTCGAGCCGCTCCTTGATGTTGGGCGAGTAGCTCGTGCGGCGCAGCGTCACGCCCATCTCATCGGCCACGCCTTCGAAGCGGTGGCGATACAGCTCCAGCGTTACGGGATCCGCCTGGGAAGGGCGATTGTCAATTGCTGATTGTCGATTGGGCATGGCAGGAAAGGCCGTGATGGCGTGACGGATCGTCTTTATCAGGCGGTGAGGCCCGGCGGGAAACGATGTTGACGGACGCCTCTCCGATTGGCGGGGCGGCGATTCGATTCGCTAATCGAAAATCGTCAATCGAAAATCGTCGGTCAAAAATCGTCAATCATCCAATGTCTCAATCTGCAGGGTGCGCCAGGCGTCGACGCGAGCGTGCCAGCCGGCGGGCAGCACGAAGGTCGTGTCGTACTGGTAGACAGCCGCGGGGCCGTCGAACGCGTGCCCGTGGTGGAGGGCGGTGCGGTCGTAGCACGGCGTGTCGGTCGGCGCGTCGGCGCCGAACCAAATCGGGTGCGTTCCGAGGCGGGCCGTATCGAGTGGCGTCTCGGTGTGGGGCTCGCGCGGCAGGTGGGGGGGCGTGCCCGGGCGGGTGCCGCGCAGCCGTAGCGTTACGACCTCGACGGGCTCGTCGGGCAGGGCGTGGCCGTAGCGCTGCCGGTGGGCCGCGTGGAAGCGGGTTGCTGCCTTGGCCACGCCCGCGCCGGTGATGGGCAGGTCGAGCGGCACGGTGAGCTCGTAGCTCTGGCCGGCATAGCGCGCATCGAGTTCGGCGCTGAGCGCGGGGGGCGGTCCCTCCTGCAGCGTGGCGCGGATGGTGGCGGCCAGCGCCTCGGCCGTCTCGACCAGCGGCGCGGGGTCGTCGCGGAGCGCAGCGGCAGGGTGCAAGATGGCCTGCGCGGCATCGCTCACCACATCGGCCATGAGCAGCCCGAGGGCGCTCAGCACGCCGGGTGTTGGCGGGAGCAGTATGCGCTGGATGCCGAGTGCGTCGGCGAGGGCGCAGGCGTGCAGCGGGCCGGCCCCGCCGAACGGCATGAGCACGTGCTCGCGGGGGTCGTGGCCCCGCTCGACAGACACCCGCCGCAGGGCGCGCTCCATGGTCGCGTTCGCCACGCGGAGCACGCCCAGCGCCGCGGCCTCCGCCGAGAGGCCCAGCGCGCCGCCGAGCGTGCCCAGCGCCTCGCGTGCGGCGTCGGGGTCGAGCGAGACGTCGGCCTCACCGCCCAGGAAGTGGTCAGGGTGGAGGCGGCCGAGCACGAGGTGGGCGTCGGTGACGGTGGGGCGCGTGCCGCCTTGTCCGTAGCAGGCCGGGCCGGGGGCGGCCCCCGCGCTCTCCGGCCCCACGCGCAGGCTGCCGCCGGCATCGACGCGGGCGATGCTGCCGCCCCCGGCGCCCACGGTGTGGATGTCAACGGTGGGCAGGCGCAGCGGGAGGCCGGCGATGGTGTGTTCGGCCGTGCGGGGAATGGCGCCGTCGCAGAGGGCGACGTCGGTGCTCGTCCCGCCCATATCGAGCGTCATCAGCTGGGGCGCGTCGGTGTCCAGCACACGGCGGGCCAGGCCGAAGGCGCCGACCACGCCGCCGGCCGGCCCGCTCAGCACGAGGCGGGCCGCTTCGTCGGCAGCGGGCTGCAGGCCGATCGTGCCGCCGTTCGACTGCATCACGCGCACGGCCCGCTCGCCGAGAGCTGCATTCAGCCGGTGCAGGTAGCGGCTCACGATGGGCTGCACGTACGCGTTGATGACGGTGGTGGCCGTCCGTTCGTACTCGCGGTGCTCGGGCAGGAGGGCACTGCTGAGTGTGATGGGCAGGTCGGGCCGCCGCTCGCGGATGATTTCGGCGGCGCGGCGCTCGTGCGTCGGATTTTGGAACGCGAACAAGAACACGATAGCCAAGCTCTCCACGTCCTGGTCGGCGAGCGCGTCGGCCACGGCGCGGACGGCGTCCTCATCGAGCGGGGTGAGTACCGTGCCGTCGGCTGCGAGGCGCTCGGGGGCTTCGAGGCGGCGCGCGGCGGGCACGAGGGGCGGCGGTCGCTCTTGGGTGAGCCGGTAGAGGCGGGGGCGGTTCTGCCGGCCGATGGCCAGCACGTCGGCAAAGCCGCGCGTGGTCAGGAGCGCCGTCCGGGCGCCGTTCCGCTCCAGCAGTGCGTTCGTCGCCGCCGTGGTGCCGTGGGCAATCTGCGCGTCCATCGCGACGCCGAGGCGGTCCAGCCCGTGCACCACGCCGTCGTGCTGCACGGGCGTCGTCGCCTCCTTGTGGACCGTCAGCGTGCCGTCGACGAGCTGGACGAAGTCGGTAAAGGTGCCCCCCACGTCGACACCAACAAGGGAGGGCGGGGAAGAACCGGCAGGCATGAATGGTGCGATTTGAGGGCAGAAGACACGCTGCCGATCATACTACGGGGCGGGCGGTAGAGTCACAACTGCGCTCCTCGGCGGATGCGGCCAGCCGGGAGGCCCCCTGTTGAACACGGTGCGAAAAGTCGCGATGGCACGCAGCTCCGCACGATGTGACCACATCCACCGTTCGCATCGCGGCCACAAATACAATATATTCGCAGAGTACAACGAGACCCCCCAGCCTCTGCAGCTCAACGCATAGCCATGGCCTCCTCCGAAGAGAAGGCGCGCCTCACGGCGCTTCAGCGTTACGCCGTGCTCGACGCGCCCTCAAACGCATCGTTTGACCGCATTACACGGCTGGCCGCCCGATGGTTCGATGCGCCCATCGCGCTCCTCACCCTTGTCGGCGCAGGCCGCCAGGAGGTCATGTCGTGCTACGGGCTGAATGCGCGCGAGGCGCCTCGTGACGTGCCATTTTGCACGCACACCATCCGCGCTGACGCGCCGATGGTCGTGGAAGACGCGACCAAGGACGAACGCTTCGCCGATGATCCCCTCGTCACGGGCGATCCCGGCATGCGCTTCTACGCGGGCGCGCTGCTCAT
>JAAAPH010000083.1 GCA_009908415.1 Bacteroidota bacterium | reverse complement strand
CTGCTCGGGGGAGAGGAGGCCTTCACGCGCGGCATCGTCAAGGTCGTCGCGCTGGATCTGCATGATCGTGGCAATTCAGCGAGCGGAACGTTCGGGGATGGAGCGTTTGGGGCAGGCCCCAATGCACGCCACAACGTCATCCTGAGCGGAGCCCGTTTAGCGGGCGAAGTCGAAGGATCCCCATCGTAGGGGATCCCTCGACTCCACTTCGTTCCGCTTGGGATGACTATCATCAGCTGCCGTTATCCGCATCCGCAGGGCGGCGGGAGCGGACGGGCGGCGGCGGCTCGTTCAGCAGCTCCATGTCCTGCGTGTCCAGCAAGCGCATGGCTTCGTCCACGGCGCGTTCCAGCTGGGGGTCGCGGCCGTTCTCCACGAGGCGCGGCGTCATCTCCACCTCGATGTCCGGGGCGACGCCCTCGTTCTCCACGGCCCAGTTCCCGTCCGTGTCGAAGAAGCCGCCGCGGGGCGCGGTGATGCGGCCGCCGTCGATGAGGGGCGGCACGCCCCAGATGCCGACGAGGCCGCCCCACGTGCGCGTGCCCACAAGCGGGCCGATGTCCATCTTGCGGAACATGTACGGCAGCAAGTCGCCGCCCGAGCCCGCCATCTCGTTGATGATCATGACCTTCGGGCCCCACAGGCCGGCGCCCGGCGACGTGAACGGCGTGCGGTCCTCGACGGGGTTGTTGAAGTAGCCCATCAGCTCGCGGCTCATCATCTCGACCATGTAGTCGGCTGCCGAGCCGCCGCCGTTCCAGCGCTCGTCGATGATGACGGCCTCGTGCCGCTGCTGGGCGAAGTACTCGCGGGTGAACGAGGCGTATCCGCCGCCGCCCGTGTCCGGCACGTACACGTAGCCGACGCGCCCGTCGGTCATGTCGGCCACCTGTTCGCGGTTCGATGTGATCCACTCGATGCGGCGCACGTCGCCCTCGCTGGCGGTGGGCACGACGGTAACTTCTTCGGCGCCCTCCATTGTGGGCGCGTCGTTGACGGTCAGGATGACCTGCCGCCCGGCCGTGCCCTCGAAGTGGGCGTAGATGTTTTCGTCGCTCGTCAGTTCATTGCCATCGACGGCGAGCAGGTAGTCGCCTTCCTCGATGCCGACGCCCGGCGCGGCGAGCGGGCCGGATTCGTCGGTCCACGGCTCGCCCGGGTAGATTTGGGCGAAGCGGTAGCGGCCGTCCGCCATCTCGTAGTCCACGCCGAGGAGGCCGACGGGCACCTGATCGACGTCGGGCGTGTCGCCGCCGCCGGTGTACGAGTGGCCGATGGCGACCTCGCCGCCCATCACGTCGAGCACGTAGTTGAGGTCGTTCCGGTGCTGCGCCGATTCGAGCCACGGCCGGTACCGCGCGTAGACGGCATCCCAGTCGGCGCCGTGGAGGTTCTCGACGTACAGGAAGTCGCGCTGATAGCGCCATGCCTCGCGGAAGATCTGCGTCCACTCCGCCTTCGGGTCGATGCGCGCCTCCAGGTCGAGCGTCAGTGCGCCCTCACCGACGGAGGGGGTGCCGGAGGTCGGGACGACGCCCCACGTGCCGCCGGCGCGGTAGAGCAGCTTCTGCCGATCGTGCGAGAGCGAGAAGCTCTGCACGCCCTCCATGAAGGTCGACGCCTCGCGCTCATCGAAGCTGTAGCGCTTGAGCATCGTGCCGTTGCCCATGGCCGGCTGCTCCAGGTAGAACAGCGTGCCCGCGGGACCGGCTTCGAGGCCGGCGTAAATCCGCTTGTCGACGCCGAGCGACACGATCCGGTCGCCCAGCCCGTCGAGGTCGATCTCGACGGTGACCTCGTCGCCGTTGGCTTGCTCGTCCGCTCCGTTTTCGCCGTTGCCGTTGGACTCATCCTCAGTCGCTTCCTCATCACTGCGGGGCAGGAGGGGCGATGCGCCGTCTTCCGCGAGCACAGCGGCGTAGAGGCCGTGCGTCGTCGGGCGGCCGTAGGAGGTCATGTCGAGCCAGCCCGTGTCGAGGCCGAGGTTGGTGCTGCCGAAGAAGTAGAGGTAGTCGCCGCTGGCGTCCCACACGGGATTGCGCGCGGCGATGAGCGCCTCGGGGCCGGTGACGCGCGTCGTTGTGCCCGTTTCCATCGAGTAGATCCAGACGGCGTGGTGCAGGTTGTCCATCTGCTTCGCGTAGGCGATCCATTCGCCATCGGGCGACCACGTCGCGTCGATGCTGCGGCCCGGCGTGGCGTACTGGTCGGTGCCGACGCGCGTGGCCTCGCCGGATTCGACGTCGACCGTCCAGATGTTGAGGTCGACGTCGGTGAACAGGACGTGCTCGCTATCCGGTGACCACTGCAGGCTGTAGTAGAACGTCGGCCCCGGCAGGTCGATGGCGCGCGGCTCCTCCAGCCCCTTCTGGTCGGCGATGAACAGCTGGTACTCGCCGGAGGCATCCGAGAACCACGCGATCTGCTCGCCGTCGGGCGACCAGGCGGGCGTGTGATCGCGGGCGCCGGAACTTTCGGTCAGGTTGCGCCAGTCGCCGTGCTCGGTGGGCACGGTGAAGACCTCGCCGCGCGCTTCGACGACGGCGCGGACGCCGGTCGGGGAGAGGGCGGCGAAGCTCGGGGTGAGGTCCTCCCAGTCGGGCCGCGTCCACGGGAGGTCGCCGCGCACGTGGATCTCAAGCTGCTCCGTCGTGCCGGCGTCGGGGTTGTGCAGGTGGAGGTAACCGCCCTGCTCGTAGACCACCACGCCGCCGCCTGCGTCGATGCCCTTCACGTCGTACTCGCTGTGCGTCGTGACCTGCGCCAGTTCCTCCGCGGCCGTGTCATACGCGTACACGTTCATCGCGAGGTCGCGGTCGGAGAGGAAGTAGATCGTGTCGCCGAGCCAGACGGGCTCGCGGTCGCGGCTGCCGTCCCACGGCAATTTCGTCATTTCCATCGCGTCGAGGTTGAGCATGCGGATGGGCTGAGCCTGCCCGCCGCGGTAGTTGCGCCATTCGGGGTCCCACGAGTCGACCAGTTCGTAGGCGAGGCGCTGGCCGCTGGCGTCGAGGTCGCCCTCGAAAGCGCGCGGCACGGTCACCCGCTCGGGCAGGCCACCTGATTCCGGGTCGATTGTCCACATCTGCGGTTTGAGGCGCGGGCCGCCCTGCCGGGCCGACATGAACAGCACGCGCCCGTCCGCCGTCCAGCCGCGCACATTATCGCTGCTCGGGTGGTGCGTGATGCGCCGGGGTTGCCCGCCCTCGACGGGCACGACGAAGGCATCCGTGTCGCCGTCGTACTGGCCGGTGAAGGCGACGTGCTGGCCGTCGGGCGAGAAGTGCGGATCGGTCTCCGTGCCGGGGAAGCTCGTGAGGCGCTGGGCGTCGCCGCCGGCGCGGTCCACGATCCACAGGTCGTTCGCGTAAGCGAAGACGATGTGCTGATCGCTCACCGTGGGCTCGCGGAGGAGTTGGGTGCCTTGCGCAGCAGCGGCGATGGGAAGGAGCAATAGGGCGGGAAGGAGAAGCCACAGGCGAAGTCGAGACATCATGGCAATCGTTGAGTGCAACGAGCAGAGCACAGATGTAGCCGCCGCGCCTGGCGCATGGGCGAAAGCGGTTCCAGTACGGCAAGGTCGAGAATCCTACTCCGCGAATCAAGCGAGGTGAGGATGCGGAGTACAAAAACGAATCGACGTGCGGCGGGCCGATTGACAAAGTGATGTCGAGGGTGGTTTTTTGGTGCACAGTACTCAGCTTTGTCCATCACCAATCCGGTTTGCCATGACGCGTCTCGTTTCTGTCCGTGCGCTAACCGTCGCGCTGTGCGCGCTACTGGTCGGTACCTTTTCTGCGGAGGTCCGGGCACAACCCGCTGACACCGCGTGGACGCCCGCGCTCAGCATGCAATACCGCGCGATCGGGGGCACGGCCGTGTCGCCCGATGGCGAGCTGGTGGCCTACGTGGTCCGCACCCCGCTCATGGAGGGCGAGCAGTCCGAGTATCGGAGCCACATCCACGTGGCCTCCGCCGATGGCACGATGAATGTACAGTACACCCGC
Source organism: Bacteroidota bacterium (assembly GCA_009908415.1). Taxonomy (GTDB): domain Bacteria; phylum Bacteroidota; class Rhodothermia; order Rhodothermales; family Salinibacteraceae; genus JAAAPH01. The sequence continues at coordinate 2,915 of JAAAPH010000083.1, read as the reverse complement.
GGCGAGCACTCGGCGTACGACCCGCAGTTCTCGCCGGATGGGCAGTACCTCTCCTTCCGCTCCGCTCGCTCCGACGAGACGCAGGTGTGGGCGATGCGCATCGAAGGGGGCGAGGCGTTCCCGGTGACGGACGCCGAGACGGGCGTCGGCAGCTTCGCGTGGTCGCCCGATGGCTCGACCATCGCGTACACGATGACGGATCCGAAGTCGGAGGAGGAACAGGCGCGCGAGCGCGAGAAGCGGGACGTGCAGGTCGTGAACGAGGAGTTTCGCTTCACGCACCTGTACACGACCACGTTTGCCGAGGCCGACGACACGACGCGTCAGGTCCAGCGCCTCACGGGCGGGTCGTTCCACATCCGTAGCTTTGACTGGTCGCCGGACGGCGCGACGATCGTCTTCGCTCACCAGCCCAATTCGCGGATCAACACGGGCTTCACGGAGGCCGACATCTCTACGGTCCCGGCGGATAGCGGCGCCGTCACCGCCCTCGTCGAGCGGCCCGGCGTGGACGACAGCCCGCACTACGCGCCGGACGGGCAGACCATCGCGTTTCTGAGCCAAGGGGGCCAGCCCGAGCCGGTGGGGCTGAACGACGTGTACACGGTATCGGCTGCCGGCGGCACGCCGCAAAAACTCGCCGAGACGCCGAACCGCAGCTCCAGCCTGCTCGGGTGGACGGGCGACAGCCAGACCGTGCTGATCAGCGAGCCGGTACGCACGTCGAGCCACGTCTTCGCCGTGCCAACCGATGGCTCCGCGCCGCAGCAGATCACGCAGGGCGACGGCCTCCACAGCGATCTGTCGCTCGCCGCCAACGCGCCGCGGATGGCGTTCGCGTACGAAAACACCGACACGCCCGCTGACGTGCATCTCACCACGATCGGTGAGTACGAGCGGCATCAGCTCACCGACCTGCACGCCGACGTGCCGAAGCCCCCGATGGGTCAGACCGAGGTGCTGACATGGACCGCGCCCGATGGCATGGAGGTCGAAGGCCTCATCACCTACCCAGTGGGCTACGAAGACGGCGACCGCGTGCCGCTCGTCCTCAGCGTGCACGGCGGACCGGCAGGCGTCTACAGCCGCTCGTTCACAGGCGGGCCCAGCATCTACATGACCCAGGTGTTCGCCCAGCGAGGCTACGCCGTGCTCCGCCCGAACCCGCGCGGCAGCACAGGCTACGGGAAGGACTTCCGCTACGCGAACGTCGAAGATTGGGGCTATGGCGATTACGAGGACTTGATGGCTGGCGTCGACCTGATGGTCGACCGCGGCGTGGCGCACCCCGACAGCCTCGCGCTGATGGGGTGGAGCTACGGCGGCTACATGACGTCGTTCGCCGTCACCCGCACCGATCGCTTCCAGGCCGCCAGCATGGGGGCGGGGCTGCCCAACCTCATCAGCATGGTGGGCACGACAGACATTCCCGATTACCTCGTCGGCCACATGGGCGGCGAGTTCTGGGATAACATCGAGACGTACGAGCGCCACTCCGCCATCTACCGCATCGACAACGTGACGACGCCGACGCAGGTGCTCCACGGCGCTGAGGACGACCGTGTGCCGACGCGCCAGGGGCAGGAGTTCTACCGGGCGCTGCATCGTCAGGGCGTGCCCACGGAGATGGTCCTCTACCCGCGCACGCCACACGGCCCGCGGGAGCCCAAGCTACTGATGGACGTCACGCCCCGCATCCTGGCCTGGTTCGACGAGCACCTCGGCCGCGCCGCAAGCACCGCCTCCGCATCGACTGAGTGACGGGTTGAGCACCGGGGGCGCCATTGGCCGATCGGTCTGTAATTATTGGTAAAAGCTGACGGGGACGTTGAGCCGACCGGACAGCAAGGGAGCGTGAGGTGTATATTGCGATGTTTCGACGCCGGCTTTCCTCGACGTTTACCGCTTCCTGATGATTCGCTTAGATTTTTCTCGTGCCCGGTGGTGGGCTGCCGGACTCACGCTCGTATTTGCGCTGACTACGGCCGCTTGCTCTACCACCCGCCCGGCCGCCGAGGCGCCGATGACGCGGGCGGACAGCCTGGCGGTCGTGGCTGAGTTCAGCGATCCCAACCTGAAGAGCACGCTCTGGACGCAGACGGCCGTCGAGTACGGCGGGGTGGCACGCCAAGCGTACGCCCTCGCCGAACTCATGCTACAGCGCGCCCTGTCCGACTCGGCGTGGACCGCCGCCATCGAGCAGGCCGAGAGGGGCAGTGCCGCGTATCGCGACCTGCCACCGGCCGTGGTGCTGGACGTGGACGAGACGGTGCTCGACAATTCGGCCTACCAGGCGCGGCTCATTCGCCAGAATGCGACGTACGATGGCACAAGCTGGAACGCATGGGTCCGCGAGCGGAAGGCAACGCCGGTGCCCGGCGCCGTGGCCTTCACGCAGGCCGCCGCGCGGATGGGCGTGGAGGTCATCTACCTGACGAACCGGGATCATGTCGTCGAGGAGGCCACGCGCGACAACCTGCGGCTCTTCGACTTCCCGCTGAGCCCCGACGAAGATCTGCTCCTCACCCAGAACGAGCGGCCCGCGTGGGACGGATCGAAGACGCCGCGCCGCACCTTCTTGGCCGATCGGTATCGCATTCTCCTGCTCATCGGCGACAACTTTGGCGACTTCGCGCCCGGCGCCGAATCCTCGGTCGGCGAGCGGCAGCGACTCAGTCAGACGTACGCGCGCTTCTGGGGCTCGCGGTGGATCGTGCTCCCGAACGCGCAGTACGGCTCCTGGGAAGCTGCGCTGTACGAATTCAACTATGGCCTGCCGTACCTGGAGCAATTGGAGCGTAAGTTCCGCCATCTCGATCCGGCGCACAACGAATAACGGTTGCGGGTTGAAGGTTGGAAGGTTGAAGGTTGAACGGCACGGGGTCCCAACGTTCAGCGCCCACCGTCTACCCGCG
>JAAAPH010000105.1 GCA_009908415.1 Bacteroidota bacterium | reverse complement strand
CGAGCGTTAGCGTGTGGGTGGGCGTGTCGGGATCGACGAGCGCCTGGTAGCGGGCCCGCACCGAGGCACCGAGCACGCGCATCTGGCGGCCTGCGTCGTTGAAGTAGTACTCGCGCGTGACGTCGTAGCCCGTCCAGTCGAGCAAGTTGGCGACGGTATCGCCGAGGACGGCGTTGCGCCCGTGCCCCACAGTGAGCGGCCCGGTCGGGTTGGCGCTCACGTACTCGACGAGCGCCGTCTCGCCCGCGTGGTCGTCGGAGCGGCCGTAGTCGTCGCCGGCGGCCAGCACGCCGGCCAGGGCGTCGACGAGGTAGGTCTCGGCGAAGCGGAAGTTGATAAAGCCCGGCCCGGCCACCGCGATGGACGCGATGCGCCGGGGGTCGACCTGCTCGCGCAGCCGATCGGCCAAGTCCTCGGCGATGGCGCGCGGGTTGTTCTTGAGCACGCTCGCGAGGCGCATCGCCGTGTTGGTGGCGAGGTCGCCGTGCTCGGGCTGGGCGGGCTTTTCCAGCTCCGGTTCAAAGTCATCGGGCACGCCGTCCATTGCGTCCAGGACGGCGCGCAGCTGGGCATCGAGGTAGTCGCGCATGCGCACTGCTCTTCAAGGCGTACAGGTCACGGGACGCCCTATCATAAGACATGCAGGACGCACCCGAAAGTGCTCGCAGAACGGTTTCGCCTCGATTTCGAACGCTGCGGCCGCCGACTATGCGCTTTCCCGGATCCGTTCCGGCCGTTGCGTGTGGAGCGTCGCCGGCTGGGATTCGTCGGGGCACTAACGGAGATAGAACCGAACCGGCAGGGACATCTGCACCTTCACGGGTTTACCCCGCTGCTTGCCGGGTTCGAATCGCATCTTCCGGACGGCCTCGACGGCCGCTTCGTCGAGCAGCTTGTGCACGCCGCGCGTCACCTGTACGTTCGTGACCTGGCCGCGCTCGTCGACGATGAACTGCACGAAGACGGCGCCTTCGATGCCGGCCTTCTTGGCGAACTCCGGATACTCGACCGCTTCCTGCAGCGCGCTCAGGCCCCCGATCAGCTTCGGCCGCTCTTCGACGACAATGAAGACCTCCGGCTCCTCCCTCTCCTCTTCCTTGCTCGGCGGCGGGGGCGGGGTTGGCACGTCCAGCGCCTCGTCCAGGTCAAGCGACGCATCGAGGTCGAGCGGCTCATCCTCGATGATCGCGTCGTTCGGCACCTCGACGGGCACCGGCGGCCGCGGCGGAGGCGGCGGCTTCATCTGCTGCTCGGTCTGCAGGATCTCCTCCATCTGCACAACCTCTTGCTGCTCCATCACGATCTCGAAGTCGCGCTCGGCTCGGATGTCGATCCGGAACGCAAGAATCAGGAGCAGCAGCGCCAGTACCAGGCCGATTTCGACGTACAGCGGATAGTTTCGTTGCAGATCGGCAGACGCCTCCTTATGAACCCCCATGGCCCCCTCCCCTCCATTTGTGATCAGGCTATTCCCCAGATAACCGTGCCCTACCGATACGCGGGCAGAGAAACGTTGGATCCCGGATCAAGCGCACGGCCCGAGCCGCGAGACCAGCCCATGCGGAGCGAGGAGTCAATATCCGTAGATGGAGAGGTCGTCGCGGCGCATGTGGATGGTCAGCACGATCGCGAGCATGGCGGTATTCGCCAGCAGCGCCGAGCCGCCGTACGAGATGAAGGGCAGCGGAATGCCAATGACCGGCAGGATGCCCGTCGCCATTCCGATGTTGATAAAGATGTGGATGAGGTAGATACCCACCGCGCCAGCCGCCACAATGCCGCCGAACGGGTGCTTTACGTCCGCGCCGAGGCGCACGATGCGTACCAGCAGAAGCGCGAACAGCAGCAGCACGACCGTCGCGCCGACGAAGCCAAACTCCTCACCAATCACGCTGAACACGAAGTCGGTCGACTGCTCGGGGACGTACGAGCCTTGCGTCTGCGTGCCCTGCATAAAGCCCTTGCCCCAGAGCCCGCCCGATCCGATGGCGGCTTTCGACTGCACAAGGTGGAACCCCACCCCTTGCCGGTACTGCTCCGCCTCCGGGTTCGTGAAGGAGAGGAGCCGGTCGACCTGATACGGCTGCAGGATGTTGGTGAGCACGAACGTCACGACCGCCGCCACGCCGCCGGTGAACAGGGCCCCGAGGGCCACCATATAGCGCTCGTGCGTGTACCACCACATGCCCAGCGTGAACAGGATTGCAAATGCGATGGCCGCCGGCATGTACACGAGCGCGAGATAGCCGGCGATGGCCGGCGAAAGCATGAGCAGCACGACCGAGATGGGAATGCCGCTCCAAAACAGCATGATAGGCACGAGCCCGAAGAAGACGAGCGCCGTCCCCATGTCGTTCTGCATGATGATGAGCACCGCGGGCAGCACGATGAGCCCGACGGCGCGGAGCGCGAACCGGACGTTGCCCATGGTGCCCACGCGCTGCGAGGAGAGCAGCTGGGCCAAGGCGAGCACCGTGCCCACCTTGGCGAGCTCGGACACCTGCAGCCGGAGCGGCCCAATCACCAGCCACGACTGTGCCCCGTTCACCTCGCGGCCGAACAGCAACGCAGCGATAAGTAGCACGATGGTCAGCCCGTAGATCGGATAAGCCGCGTGCCGAAAAAAGCGCACGGGGAGCGCGAGGGCGATGCCGATCCCGACGATGCAGATGCCGGCCCACACCAGCTGCCGCGTGAAGTTATGCTGCACGCTTTCGGCCAAGTTCTCCGCGGCCGGCCCGTGGGTCGTGCTGTAGATGGCGACCAGGCCGACGCCGACCAGCAGCACCCACAGGAGGAGCGTGAAATAATCGAGGTTGCGGTACCAGGTGCGCATAACGAGATCAGCGAGGCGGCAACCGAACGGCGGGGCGGCGAGGCACTACCGTTGCGGCGGTGAGGTGGATGCGGTCGAGTTGGTGGCTTCTGCGATGTCGCGGTCCTCGGTGGCCCGCGGAGGCGCCTCCTGGGCCGGGGGCGGCGGAGGCTGCTCGTCGCTCTTCAGCGGGGCGCTGCGCACCTCGTTCATAAGCTTGTCGATCCAGAAGTTGCGCAGCCACGTATCGGCGATCTCGCCGTTGATGTACTGCTCGGCCATCAGGCTCGCGATGGGCGCCGCGGCACTCGCCCCGTACCCGGCGTTCTCCACGATGACGGCGATGGCGATCTGCGGATCGTCGTACGGCGCAAACATAATAAACAGGGAGTGGTCCTTCCCGTGCGGATTCTGCGCCGTGCCCGTCTTCCCCGCGCTCGACACGTCCGGAACCTGGACGTAGTGCCCGGTGCCGTTTTCCATGACGCGCCGCATGCCTTCGCGCACGGCCTGGAAGTAGCGCTCCTTGATCGGGATCTCTTCCGGATCGGGGAGGCTCGGCTGGATGATATCTCCGGTTTCGGGGTGCCGGATCGACTTCACCAAGTGCAATGGATGCAGCGTCCCGCCGTTGGCCAGCGCGGCCGTGTACCGCGCCAACTGGACCGGCGTCACGACCATGTCGCCCTGGCCAATGCTTAAGTTGATCGTATAGCCCGCCGTCCATCGTCCCGTCCCGTACACGCGGTTGAAGTACGAGGAATCCGGAATCAGGCCGGGGCGCTGGTCGCCGATGTCGATGGGTACACGCTGGCCAAAGCCGAACTTCTTCGCCCAGTCGTGCCACGTGTTCACGTCCATCTCCATCATGAGCTGGTAGTAAAACGTGTTGCACGAGACCTCCAGCGCCTTCTGGACGTCAATCTTGCCGTGGTCTTCGTTGTTGTGATTGCGAAACGTGCGGCGCCCAAACCGATAGCCCGCCGGACAGTCCACCTTGGTTTCGGGGCCAATGACCCCCTCCTGCATGGCCACGAGCGACATGAACGGCTTCCACGTGGACCCCGGCGGCTTTCCACTCATGGTGGCCCGGTTGAACAGCGGCTTGGACGGATGCGAGCGCAGGCTGTCCCACGCCTGCTCTTGCACCGACCGGGTGAACAAATCGGGGCGGTAGTCGGGCGAACTCACCATCGACAGGATCTCGCCATTGGACGGGTCGACGGCCACGGCGGCGCCGCGCTTGCCCACGAACAGCGACTCGGCCAGCGCCTGCACGTTGTGGTCGATGCTCAGATGCAAGTCGTACCCGCTTTCGGGCGGACGATCTTCGGCGCCGTCGCGATACGGCTTCACCTCCAGGCCGCGCACGTTCACCAGCTTGAACTCGCTGCCCGGCGTGCCGCGCAGCATGGGCTCGTAGGCCTTCTCGATGCCCGACTTGCCGATGCGATCGCCCTGCCGGTAGTTGTCCGTGCTCAGTTCGCTCAGCTCCCGCGCGTTAATCTCGCGCATGTACCCCAGGGCATGCGCAGCAAAGGCCTGGGTGTGATACCGGCGCTTCTGCTCGATCTCGTAGGAGACGCCCGGCAGCCGGTACCGGGCTTCCTGTACGCGGCTAAACACATCGAAGGGGACTTCGCGGAACGAGCGGCTCGCCCGAAACGCGCTCCAATCCCGCGCCTCCTCCAGCTTGCGCGTCACCGTCGAGTCCGCCACCCCGAGCAGCTCGGCCAGCAGCGACGTCTTCGCCGGATTGAAGTAGCGCGGCGTGAGCATGATGGTGTAACTGGGCGCGTTGTCCACGAGCAGCGTGCTGTCGCGGTCATAGATCGCGCCCCGGGCCGGCTGGACCCACTGCTGGCGCACCGCATTGTTGCGCGACTCGCCCCAGTACGCATCGCCCCGAACCAGTTGGAGCTGCACGAGCCGGCCGCAGAGAATGCCCAGCACGGCCAGCACGACGGCAGCAAAGATGCGAACGCGAAGCTTGTAATCTTCCATGTAGGGGCGTGATGTAACGAGCCAGAAGAAATCGGCCGGGCAGTTCTTTCTACCACAACAAGAGCCGTTCCTCTAGCGTTATTATTAAGCCAATAGAACCCGCTCCAGTTCCTGTGGCTGAACGTGCCATTGCACACCGGAGCAAGCGCCCTGTAAGGTTTGGCGCCTCGGCCGTTGATGGGCATAGACCTTGCAATATATACTATCGGCCGGAAACTTCTCCATTTAATTCCGTAACGCGCGAATCTCCTCTGCAACAGACCGGTAGAACATCCTAGCACCGGCCTGGCCCGCTGCCTCGCTCCGACCCCTCGACCCGCCGAGCCCCATGCGTCGACTCCCTCTCGCTCTCCGATCGCTGCTCTTTGCCGTCGTTGCCTGTGCGCTTCTCGCTCCCGCGGCCTCGGCCCAATACTTTGGACGTAACAAGGTCCAATACGATGACTTCGATTTCAAGAAGTTTGAGACGGAGCATTTTGAGTTTTATTTCTACCCCGAAGAGGAGCGCGCGGTCAAGGATGCTGCCCGCATGGCCGAGCGCTGGTACCGCCGCCACTCGCGCACCTTCCTGCGCGAGTTTGACGAGCGGAAGCCCATTATCTTCTACGCCAACGACGCCGACTTTCAACAGACGAACGTCATCCAGGGGCAACTCGGGCAGGGCACCGGTGGCGTGACTGAATCGCTGAAGGAGCGCGTCGTGATGCCGCTAACGGGCATCTACGGGAATACGGACCACGTCCTCGGCCACGAGCTCGTGCACTCGTTCCAGTACGACATTGCGCTTCGCGGCGACGTGCAAGGCTTCTCGTTGCGCCGCCTGCCGCTGTGGCTCGTGGAAGGCATGGCGGAATACCTGTCGGTCGGGCGGCAAGATCCCCACACGGCCATGTGGATGCGCGATGCCATCCTCCGCGACGATCTGCCCACCGTCGAGCAGATGACGCGCGACATGCGCAGCTACTTCCCGTATCGCTACGGGCAGGCCTACATGGCGTACATCGGCGGCAAGTACGGCGACCCGGCCGTGGCCAACCTCTACAAGTTGAGCGGCCGCGTGGGCGTCGACTCGGCGTTCGTGTACGCGCTCGGCATCACGGCCGACTCGCTCTCGGCCGAATGGAAACAGGCCGTGACGGAAACGTACCGCCCGCAACTGGAAGGACGCACGCCGGCCGACAGCATCGGGCGCGCCGTCATCGGCCAGCCCGGCGCGGAGGATCAGCTCAACATCTCGCCGTCGCTGAGCCCCGACGGGCGCTACGTGGCCTTCATCTCGCGCCGTGACCTCTTCACGATCAACCTCTTCGTCGCAGACGCCGAGACCGGCGAGATCGTGCAGGAGCTCGAAAGCACGAACTCGAACCCCCACTTTGATGCCCTCCGCTTCATCAACTCGGCCGGCGCGTGGTCGCCCGATGGCCAACGGTTTGCGTTCGTCACCTTCACGCAGGGCGACAATGAGATCAACGTGCTGGACGTGACGTCCGGCGAGATCGGCCAGCGCACGTCCGTACAGGGCATCGGCGCCATCACCAACCTCGCCTGGTCGCCCGATGGCGACCGGCTCGCCTTCACGGGGTTGGAAGGCGGCATCAGTGACCTCTACGAGTTGCATCTCGACACCCGGGCCGTTCGGCAGCTCACCAACGACCGCTATGCCGAGGTGCAACCGACCTGGTCGCCCGATGGCGAGACCATCGCCTTCACAACGGATCGGGGCACGGAGGGCACGGACTTCGAGACGTTGCGCTTCGGTAAGATGCGCATCGGGCTCATCGACGTGGAGAGCCGCGACGTTCAGACGTTCCGGCCGTTTCTCGGTGGACAGCAGCACAACCCCCAGTTCTCCCCCGATGGACGAAGCCTCTACTTCATCTCGGACCACGACGGCTTCAAGGATATTTACCGGTACGTGCCCGAGACCGGCGACACGTATCGCATCACCAATCTACAGACCGGCGTAAGTGGCATTACGGCGCTCTCCCCGGCTATGTCGGTAGCGAGCCGAAGCGGCCGCATGATGTTCTCTGTATATGCCAACAACAGCTACAGCATCGTGGGGCTGGAGCAGGAGGAAACGCAGGGCGAGCTCGTGACGCCCATGGGCCTGAGCGATGGCGATCGGCTCGCGATGGCGAGCATTCTCCCGCCG
>JAAAPH010000041.1 GCA_009908415.1 Bacteroidota bacterium | reverse complement strand
CTAGTGTCGGCGCCTGCCAGCCGCAGGGGCAGGGACAAGGCCAGCAAGCCGCGGTGGACACAACTGCGGTCATCGCACAATTCGACAGTCTGCGGGGAGCCTACGAGCAGGCGGTCGCTGCGGGCGATTTTGAGAAGATGGGCACGATGCTGACCAACGGCGCGGTGATGGTTCAGCCGGGCGACCCCGAGTGGGATACCATGCGTGCCGCCTCCAAGGGGCCATTTCCTCCGGGAGCCACCATCGATATCACGCCGAAGGAAGTTCGCGTGCTGAGCAGGAACTGGGCCTATGATTTTGGCACCGCAACGGTGGAATACACGCCAGAGGGAGAGGAAGAGCCTCGGTCTCTGCACGATACCTATCTGCTGATTCTTCGGAAGACCCCCGACGGGTGGAAAGCACACCGCGAAGTTGCACGTTCTTTCGTTCCGCCGAGTGTGGCGAGCGTGGAATAGCGCGAACGGACGCCTCCCCTTGACGCCGATGAACAGAAAATTGCAGGATCACCACTACTCTTCACAACCACAGAACAGAACGATGGACACGATGCAAGACGAAGCGACGGACCTGCTCGACACCGCCGACGCCTTCTTCCACGCCTGCGAGTCCGGCGAGGGATGGGAGGCCAGCAAGCCGTACTGCCACCCCGACGCCTCATTTTCGGCCCAGGCTGCGCCCCTGCGTGATATCGACACCGTGGAAGCCTATACGGGGTGGATGCAGGCACAGTACAAGGCGATGCCGGACATCGAGTACGAGATCACGTCCCTTGCGGTGGACGAAGAGCGCGGCACCGTCAGCGTATGCGCTGTGCTCCGCGGCACGCACACCGGCGCGGGCGGCCCCGTGCCGCCGACCGGCCAGCGCGTGGAGTCGGAGTACGCCTACCGGATGGACTTTCGCGACGGGGCGATCGACCATGTCACGAAGATCTGGAATGCGCCCCACGCGATGAAGCAACTCGGATGGGGGTAGGGGAGATCGGTCGCCCCACAAATAGATCCGGGAGCGGTCAGCAACGAATCCCACGGTCCCGGAGGACGCAGTTGCATTCTCGCAGCCCACAACCTCATTATGCACGACCCGCACAATTCGCATGCTCCGTTTCCTGACCTCACTGAACCGGCTCTGGGATGCGCTCTCGCCCCTCACTGCTTCGTGGCAGGAGTTGGTGCACGTGCGGGAGACCAGTGCTCCGTACGCTGGGTGGTGCCTGGGCTGCGCGGTCGGACTGGCCCTCCTGGGGCTGCTGGGACTCGCCCTGCTTGCACCAAACGAGCCAACGGACCACGAGGAAGCACGCGCGTGACAGCCGTCCGCGGTCTCTAATCCAGTAGCCTGAAGTGCCCTCAAGTCGAGCACAGTGACCACAAATATCGCTTTCAAATCGCTACTGACATCAGGTATGGACCCATCCACAACGCAAGCGTCGTCCAGCACCTCCACCCCCCCCAATTCTTCTGGATCGGGATGGCGGTGCTTCTGACAGCAATCGTATTCTTGGGCTTCGGCAGCACCTACGGCCGCCAGCTCGTACTGGGGCAGGACATCTCCGGGTCTGGGATCGTGGAGGCCGATGGGGTGATTCACCTCCACGCGGCCGTGTTCGTGGGGTGGATGGCGTTTCTTCTCGCGCAGACTGTCCTCGTCGCTACCGGCCGGACGCGGGTGCACATGGCCCTCGGGACGTATGGGGGGATGGCGCTGGGCATCGCTGTGCTCGTGGTAGGCGGCCTCATCACGTATGTGCAAATCCAGGCCGCCGTCGCGAAGGGCTTTGCGACGTGGGCCGAATGGCCCATACACCTCATGGCCACCATGATTTCGTGGTTTAGCCTGCTGGCGTTTGCCGCTCTTCTGGGGCTCGGGTATCGCGCCCGCCGGCGGCCTCCGGCGCACAAGCGCTACATGGTGTTCGCGACGATCATCCTCGTCGTAGCTGCCACCAGTCGGATGGAATACTTACTGGGTCCGTGGAGCAACACGATCGGGATCGGCATCATGGTGAGCCCACTGATCGCGTACGACCTTTACACCGAGCGCCGCGTGCGTCCGGCAACGCTCATCGGCACGGGGCTCGTAGGGGTAGGCCTCGTCATAATGTATCTGACCTGATAGACTCAGGGGGGAGATGTGACCGCAGGACGGCCCCTTTTCGATCGGCAGCGGGTTGATGAGCCGGACGCTCTTCTCGCGGGATGCAGGAGTGCGGAAGCCTCGCCCTGCCGCAGCAGAACGAGGCGTCTCGCGATGCTCAGTGACGTGTGGTACGGCGGCGCCTACTCCGCCATGCTGGTGGCGCCGGCGCTCATCGACGCCAGTTCGCGCGTGACGGTGCCGCCGCCCATCTGCGGGGGCAGCTTCGCCTCGCTCTTGATGACGTGGTGCGGCGCGTCGACGGCCAGGTACAGCGTCTGCGGCTGGCCTTGGCCGCTTTCCACGGGTTCGATTTCCACGACGTACGTGTCGAACGAGCCGGCGGGGACCTCCACGGTCTGGTCTCCATGCCAGCCACGGTGAGCGTCATGCTCTGCACGGCCTACTGCTGCGGGTTGAAGACGCGGTACGTGGTGCTGTAGCCCTCGCTGAGGTCCAGCCCGGCCAGCGCCAGTTCGAGGCCCGGCCCGTCGCCGAGCACGGGCGCGTCGAGCGATTTATCGATCTCCATGGTCTGCCCCATGACACTCATCTGGCCGGTGATGGCGGCGTCCGTGTAGCTGATTTCCATCGAGCCCTGGCCGCCCGCGCTGCGGCGCACCGGCGTGAGATCGGCCTTGTCGACGGCGACGGTGTCGACGCTCGTGCCCATGGGCGACTGGCTCTCGTCCACGACGCGCCAGACGGATCGCCCGTCGTGCGTGGCGGCTTCGATGGTGCGCGTGATATCCAGGTTGATGCTGCGGCCCTGCACGTTGAAGGTGGCTGTGTACTGCATCGTGGCGGGACGGATCGCGGAGCCATCAGCATCGGGGAGGGGCGCCGTCTTGGCCGCTTCGGCAGCTGCTTCGTCCGGGGCGTCCGGCTATAGGCGGCATCAGGCGGCCTCCGTGAGCTCGCCCTTGAACCGTTCCACGAGTTCGCGGGCTTGCTCGGCGGTCTCCGCCTCCGCGTAGATGCGCAGGATGGGTTCGGTATTGGACGCGCGCAGGTGCACCCAGCTCTTGGCGAAGCTGATCTTGACGCCGTCGACCGTGGAGAGGTCGGCGCCGTCTTCGTCCTGATAGCGCTGCTCCATCTGGCCGAGCAAGCGATCCACGTCGAGCCCGTCGAGCGGCAGCTTATCCTTCACGATGGCGTAGTGCGGCAGCGCGTCATGGAGCTCGGAGAGGGACTTGCCCGTGTTGGCCAGGTGCTGGAGCACCATCGCGGTGCCCACCAGCGCGTCGCGGCCGTAGTGCAGATCCGGCAGGATGACGCCGCCGTTCCCCTCGCCGCCCAGCGTGGCGCCCACGGCCTGCATCTTCTTCACGACGTTGATTTCGCCCACGGCGGAGCGATGCGCCTCCTGCCCGTGCCGCGCGGCCACGTCGTCGATGGCACGCGAGGACGAGAGGTTGGTCACGAATGGCCCGTCGCGGAAGCCCCACAGGAAGTCGGCCGCGATGACCTGCGTGAGCTCTTCGAGGATGTAGCGGCCTTTGTTGTCGACGAGCGCGAGGCGATCGGCATCCGGGTCGACGGCGATGCCGAGGTCGGCGTCGTGCTCCATCACGGCAGCGGTGAGCCCCGTCAGGTTGTCCGGAAGCGGCTCGGCGGGATGCGCAAATTCGCCGGTCGGCGCCCCGTTGAGCACCGTGATGTCCGCGTCCCGCACGCCGAGGGCGCGGAGCAGCTCCGGCAGCGCCACGGCGCCGACCGAGTTGATGCCATCGACCACGACCTGGAAATCCTGTGCGCCGATGGCCTCCGGGTCGATGAAGTCGAGCTGCTTGATCTGCTTGATGTGATGCGGCAGGAAGTCGTGCTCGCGGTAGTGGCCGAGCGCGTCGTACGCGGCCGTCTCCGCGCCCCCGCCCTCGGCGAGGTCGATCACCTCCTGCCCCTCTTCGGCCGAGAGAAACTCGCCTTTCTCATTGAGCAGTTTGAGCGCGTTCCACGCGGCCGGATTGTGCGACGCCGACAGGACGATGCCGCCCGCGGCCTGCTCGGCGAGGACCGCCATCTCGACCGTCGGCGTCGGCGCCAGTCCCGCGTCGATGACGTCGCAGCCCATGCTGCGGAGCGTAGCAGCGACGATCTGGGCGCACACCGGACCGGACACGCGCGCGTCGCGGCCGATGACGACGACCGGCGGCTGCCCGATGGATTCGGCGCGGCGGCGGCACCACGTGCGGCGGCACCACGTCCCAAACGCGCCGGCATACCGAACGAGGACCGACGGATCGAGGCCGTTGCCGAAGATGCCGCGAATGCCGGAGATAGAAACGATGAGCGTACCGGAATTCCTCATAGAAATATCGCAGATGAATTGGATGAAATGCTGTACGTTAATAGTGTTGCATGGGGTTGACTATGCGGCAAAAACATTGCCGCGATCAACCGTCTCTTCGGCAGGGGACGCAAGGTATTCGAACGCCCCCTGAAAAGATTCCAAAGACGGGGGGTTCGGGGGCGCTTTGCGGAACTGCCCCCTGCCCCCCTCGTTGCCTCTCACCCTCCCCTGACGGCCGTCTTATTTAGGCGCATAAGGCTATGAACTTCGGGCGATTCGGAACCCGCTCCCATTCGGTTTCTGCAGAAACGCACTGGCGGCGCCGCTTTTCGATTTTCACCATCCTCACGACCATCGTGCTCATCTCGTGGGGGGGCTTTGTGACGAGCATTAACGCCGGCATGGCTGTGCCTGACTGGCCGGCCACCTTCGGTTCGTACGACCCGTTTCGCACCGGACTGGACGGCTGGTGGCAGCAAACTCCCGTGTTGGCCGAACACGGCCATCGCCTGCTTGGCGCGCTCGTCGGCCTCTTGATCATCGTTCTGGCGCTGTGGACCTGGCGCGCCGACCCGCGGCCGTGGATGCGCCGCCTCGGCTTTGCCGCCCTGGCGCTCGTGATCGCACAGGGCATCCTGGGCGGCGTCCGCGTCACGGAAAACTCGGTGATCCTCGCCGCGATTCACGCCTCTACGGCGCAAGTTTTCTTCGCGCTCCTCGTCGCGATGGCCCTCTTCACGACGGAAACCTGGATGCGGGTCCGATCGACGCTGTCCGACGCCGCCCCCACGCGCTCGTTTCGACGCCTCGCCCTGATCACCACGGTGCTCCTCTACGTGCAGATCGTCCTGGGCGCCCTGCTGCGTCACCTCGGACACGGCATCGACGGCGCGTTTGCCGCCATCCACATCTCGGGGGCGTTCGTAGTGACGGGGCTCGTTTTTGCCACCTTCGTCTACGTCCAAAAGTATTTTGCCGATAACGCCGCGCTGACCCGGTGGACGTGGCTCATGCTCGGCGCGGTGGGCCTTCAGTTCGCGCTTGGCCTGGCCGCCTACCTGGTGCTCCTGCACGAAATGGCGCTGGCGCTGCGCAGCGCGCTGCAGATCATCCTGACCGCCAGCCACCTCGTCGTCGGCGCGCTGCTGCTGGGCACCTCCGTCGTCACCACCCTCCTGGCGCTGCGTGCCACCGAGGCCGCGCCCGTCTCGGCCGGCGACGCCACAACGCAGGAGCCGGTCCCCGCCCCCTCGTCGTCTGCCCCTGTGAAGTAATCTCCATGCCGCACTCCGACCCCAACATTGCGTCCTCCGACCGGGCCCGAGCCGTAACGGCCTCGGTGCCGGCTGCCGACCGGCGCCTCGCCGACGTGCTCAAGGATTACTGGGAGCTGACGAAGCCCGAGATCTCGTTTCTCGTTGTCGTCTCCGCGCTGGCCGGCTACCTGCTCGGCGCCCCGGCAGGCATCGACGGCTGGACGCTGCTGATCACGCTCGTCGGCGTGGGTCTCTGCGCTGGGGGGGTCGGCATGCTGAACCACCTCGTCGAGCACCGGATCGATGCGCAGATGAAGCGGACCATGCGCCGCCCCCTCCCGGCCGGCCGCGTCTCTCCGACGGCCGTTCGCACCGTAGGCACAGGGATGGTGTGCGCGGGCGTCGGCCTGCTCTGCCCGCTCGTCAATCCGCTGACGGCCATTCTGGCGGCGCTCACGGCCATCTTGTACCTTTACGTGTATACGCCGCTGAAGCAGACCACCAAGTGGAATACGCTGATCGGCACCGTACCGGGTGCGCTCCCCGCCCTCGGCGGATACACTGCCGCCACCGGCGACGTGGGCGCGGCCGGATGGGCCATCTTCGCCATCCTGGCCTGCTGGCAGATGCCTCACTTCCTGTCGCTCGCCTGGATGGGCCATCTTCGCCATCCTGGCCTGCTGGCAGATGCCTCACTTCCTGTCGCTCGCCTGGATGTATCGGAAGGACTACGCCCGCGGCGGCTATGCCATGCTGCCGGTCGTGGAGCCGGAAGGCGATTCGACGGCCTACCAGACCATCTTGTTCACGGCGCTGCTGCTCGTCGCTAGCCTCCTCCCTGCGTGGATGGGACCAATGGGGTGGCTCTACGCCGCCGGCGCGCTACCGCTCGGCCTCTGGTTTCTGTCGACCGCGGTGGCTTTCCATCTGGAGCGAACCGGCCAGCAAGCCCGCCGCGTGCTGAAAGCGTCCATCATCTACATCCCGGTGCTGGTGCTCCTCATCGTGGCCGACTGGCTCGTCCTGTAGCCCCGCTCCCCCGCGCCCGGCGTCCTCGCTCTCGCCCCTCGGTACGTTTGCTGCACCATGCCGTCGCCTGCCGTCGCCATTCAGTCTGTAACCCACCGGTACGGGGAGCGCGTGGCCCTGCGCGACGTCTCGTTCACCGTGGCGCCCGGTGCGCTGTTCGGCGTGCTGGGCCCCAACGGAAGCGGCAAAACGACCCTCTTCCGCATCCTGGCGACGCTCATGCCGCCGAGCGAGGGCGCAGCGCGTATCTTCGATATCGACACGACGCACCAG
>JAAAPH010000248.1 GCA_009908415.1 Bacteroidota bacterium | reverse complement strand
TGCCCACCCACACCAATGAACCACAGCGAACTCCGCCAGCACTTTCCACACGCCGAGCACGAGCTATACGTCAATCACGCGGCCACGAGCCCGCTGAGCCGGCCCGTGATGGACGCCATCGACGCGTACCTGGGTGAGCGGCACGGCGCCCGGCCGGGGGCGCCGATCGACAACTTCGAGGCCTTCATGCCCATCCTCGCGGAGGCACGCGAGCGGGCCGGCACGGTGTTGGGCACCACGGCGGAGCGCGTCGCCTTCATGCCGAACACGTCGGCCGCGCTGAACGTGCTGGCCGAGGGGCTCGACTGGCAGCCGGGCGACCGCATCGCTCTGCCGGGCTGCGAGTTCCCGACGAACGTGTATCCGTTTCTCAACCTGGAGGACCGCGGCGTGGCCGTCGACTTCATCCCGCACGAGGAGGGCACCTTCACGCTGGAGGCCATCGAGGAAACGCTGACCCCTGACACGCGCCTGCTTTCGCTGTCGTGGGTGCAGTTTCTGTCGGGGTTTCGGGCCGACCTGGACGCCGTCGGCGCGCTGTGTGATGCCCACGACGTGCTGTTCTGCGTGGATGCGATCCAGGGCCTCGGCGCGCTGGAGCTCGACGTGGAGGCCGCCGGGATCGATTTCCTGGCGTGCGGCGGGCACAAGTGGCTGATGGCCACGCAGGGTATCGGGCTGCTTTACTGCACGGAGGCGCTGCAAGACCGGATCCGCCCGCCGGCGGGCTGGCTGCACGGCCCGGTCGACTGGGAGCACCTCGACGACTACGAACTGGCCTTCCACCCGGAGGCGCGCCGCTACGAGATCGGGACGCGCAACAACGTGGGCATCGCTGCCCTCCACGCCGCGCTGGGCCTGTATCTCGATGCCGGGCCCGCCTGGTGCGAACAGCAGGTGCGGGCGCGGGCCGATCAACTAGCCGAGGGGCTGCGTGCCCTCGGCTTCGCCCGCTACGGGTCGAGCGATCCCGCCCACAGCGCGGGCATCGTGACGATCCGCACGGAGGCGCCGGACACGCTGTTCGACCATCTACAGGCCCATGACATCACCGCTGCGCTTCGCAACCGGCTCGTCCGCTTCGCGCCGACGTACTACAACACGCCGGGCGAGATGGAGCGTATCCTGACGGTGGTCGAAGCGTTTGCGACCGCGTCATCTGCCGCGCCGAACTAGCGGCCACCGTTTATCGTCAAACACCGGGGAGCGTTGTTCGTCGTACTGCGAAAGATGGCGAGCCGCCGAGCGTAGCATTTTGCCCCCACGGGTCACGCCTTCTTGCACTGATCACCCGTCCACGCCTTCATGAGTCATCCCGACGTCGAACAGGCGGAGTTTACTCGCCAGGGCGACACCCTCACGGTGCGCGTGCCGGCGGACTATGCGGACGAGGAGCGGATCGACAAGTACCTCACGCGCTTCTTCCCGAACGCCTCGCGGACCAAGGTGCAACGCAGCATCCGCAAGGGGCAGGCGCTCGTCAACGGCGAGGACGTCAAGAAGTCGTACCCGGTGCAGGGCGGCGATGCCATCGTGTGCCGGCTCGTGCAGCCGCCGCCCATGGAGGCCGTGCCGCAGCCCATTCCGCTCGACATCGTGTACGAGGACGACGCGCTGCTCGTCGTCAACAAGCCGGCGGACATGGTCGTGCATCCGGCCCACGGGCACCGGAAGGGGACGCTCGTGAACGCGTTGCTCCATCACGTGGAGGGGCAGACCGTGGCGCATGAAGACGAGGACCTCGATGCCGACGCGCTTGGCCTGTCGATGGTCAACGCGCTGCCGGAGCGGCCGGACAACCCCTCGATCCGTCCGGGTATCGTGCACCGGCTCGACAAAGACACGTCGGGGCTGCTCGTGGTGGCCAAAACGGACGTCGCGCACCGGCGGCTGGCGGCGCAGTTCAAGGCGCACACCACGCACCGGCGGTACCTGGCCATTGTGTGGGGGCATCCGGAGCCGCCGTCGGGCACCATGGAGGGCGCCATCGGACGGGACCCGCACAACCGCAAGCGGATGGCCGTGGTGCCGGACGCGAAGGGAAAGCGCGCCGTCACGCACTACGAGGTCGTCGAGTGGCATGCGCACACCGCTCTCGTGCAGTTCCAGCTCGAAACGGGCCGCACGCACCAGATCCGGGTGCATGCAAGCGACGTTCACCATCCGCTCCTCGGCGACCCGACGTACGGCGGGCAGACCGTCCGCTACGGGCCGCAGGGCGGCACACGCCGTCGGTTCTTCGAGCACCTGTTCGAGCGGATGCCGCGGCAGGCACTGCACGCGGCCGAACTGGGCTTCACGCATCCGATGACGGACGAGGCGATGCAGTTTACGGCCGCCCTGCCAGACGACATGCAGCACGTGCTCGACCGGCTCCGCGCGGTGGAAGGTTGAAGGTTGGAACGATCAACGCGCAATGTCCAACGCGCACCGATCAACGCGCAGCTGTGACCTCTGCGTGAAGTTCCGCATGACCGCGCGAACAACGGACCCGCCACCCTCGTTTCCACCCCTTGATTGCAGTATCCTCCGCTGCCTTGCATCATGGGACCCCAATCGTATGCCGACAGCTACGACGGCCGACATCCACCAGCTTCTTCGTCCCTCCACGGTCCAGATTGGTCTTTCCGGTCAGACCAAAAATGAGGTGATCAATGCCCTCGTCGATCTGCTGGAGGGGCATGATTCCATCGATAGCCTGGAGGCCGTGCGCGAAGCGGTCTTCGAACGCGAAAAGGTGATGTCGACTGGGGTTGGAAAAACCCTCGCCTTGCCGCACGCGAAGACGGCCGCCGCCCGGGATACGGTGGCGGCTTTTGCTACGACGGCGAACCCCATCGATTTTGGTGCCATCGACGACCAGCCCGTGCGGCTCGTCTTCCTGCTCGTCGGGCCGGAGTCTGACAAGTCGCGCCACATCAAGATCCTCGGACGGATCTCGCGCCTCGTCAGCCGCGACCCGATTCGCGAGCAGCTCCTGAATGTGGAGGCGCCGGACGAGGTCATTCGCATCCTCAAAGACGGCGAAGCCCAACTCCGGTCGTAGCATCCCGCGGCCCGTGCCCTTCTGACTTTTCCTGACCCACCGCCCCCACGTGAGCACTTCGTTTCAGAACATCAAAGGCACCTTCGACATCCTGCCCGACGCGTATCGCGACGGCGGCACGCGCATCGCCAGCAGCGCGGAGTGGCACCACGTCGAGTCTACGATTCGCGATGTGATGGCGCGCTTCAACATCGAGGAGGTTCGCACGCCCATCTTTGAGCCGACCGAACTCGTGGCGCGCGGCATCGGCGAGCACACCGATATCGTCACGAAAGAGATGTTCGCCTTCGAGCGGTCCGGGACGAACTACGTGCTCCGGCCCGAGGTCACCGCGCCCGTCATGCGTGCCTTCCTGCAGCACCACCTGGAGCAGCGCGGCGGCGTGCAGAAGCTGTTCTACATCGGCCCGTGCTTCCGCGCCGAGCAGCCCCAGAAAGGCCGCTATCGGCAGTTCCACCAGTTTGGCATCGAGATCGTGGGGGCGGACGATCCGCGCGCTGACGTGGAAGGCATCGCCGTGATGATGGCCGTGTACCGCGCCTTCGGCATCGACAACATGACGCTCCGGATCAACACGCTGGGCACGCCGGACGACCGCGCCGCATATGTCGACGCGCTGCGCGACTACCTCGAACCGCACCGCGACGAGCTCTCCGAGACGAGCCAGCGCCGGCTGGAGAAGAATCCGCTCCGCATCCTGGACACGAAGCTGGAGCACGAGCAGGAGATCGTGCAGGACGCGCCGCGCCTCATCGCGTTTGTAGATGACGAAAGCCGGCGCGACTACGACGCCGCGAAGGCGCTGCTCGACGACATCGGCATCGACTACGAAGAAGACCCGTTTCTCGTGCGCGGGCTCGATTACTACACGCGACTCACGTACGAGCTGGAGAGCCCCGACCTCGGCGCGCAGAGCGCCCTCGCCGGCGGCGGACGCTATGATCTGTTGGCGCAGGCCCTCGGCAGCAGCGATCCCGTGCCGGCCACGGGGTTCGCGGCGGGCATGGAGCGCCTCTTCCTCGCTATCGAGGCGGCCGGTACCGATCTGCCCGCGCCGCCCAAACCGGACGTCTTCATCGCCGCGTTGGGCGACGAGGCCGAGCGGTGGGTCTTCCGCACCGCGCAAACGCTCCGCGCCGAGGGGCTCAGCGTGGCGCTCGACCTGAAGGGCCGCTCGCTCAAGGCGCAGATGAAGGAAGCCAACCGCCAGGATGCGCCCTACACGCTCATCATCGGCGGCAACGAGCTCGACGCCGGCAGTGCGCAGGTGAAGGAGATGGCGTCCGGCGAGCAGGTCGAAGTCGCCTTCGAGGACCTCGCCGCCTACCTCAAGCAGCGTAACGAGATCGCCCCGCAGGCCGCCTAAGGCCGTGCCCGGTCGGTTGCCCGTGCGCAATCGACATTCGTAAATCGACAATCGGTAAATTCTATGTACCCGCGCATCAGCGACCTATTCAAGGATTATCTCGGGTTTGAACTGCCCTTCCCGATCTACTCCTTCGGCCTCATGCTGGCTCTCGCCATCCTCACGGCGGCGTGGCTGATGGGGCGTGAGCTCGACCGGATGTACCGCCAGGGGCGCGTCGGCGGCGTGCGCGTGCCCGTGGATGATGAGAAAGGCCGGAAGCGCGGGCGGACCCGCGAGGCCAGCCCGTCGGTGCTCGTCGGCACGCTCGCTATCATTGCGGCGGTCGGGGGCATCGTCGGGTCGAAGGTCTTCCACATCCTCGAAAACCTTGACCAGTTTGCGCTCGACCCGATGGGGATGATCTTCTCCTCGGGCGGGCTCACGTTTTACGGCGGGCTTATCGTGGCCGGCGTGTCCATCGCCTGGTACATCAGGAAGAAAGGCCTGGCGGTCGGCGCCTTCGCCGATGCCGTCGCGCCCGGGCTCATGATCGGCTACGGCATCGGGCGGATCGGCTGCCACCTCGCGGGCGATGGCGACTGGGGCATCGCGGCCGACATCGCCGCCAAACCGGACTGGCTCCCGATGTGGCTCTGGGCGGAGTCCTACCCAAATGCCATCATCGGGGCGCCGCCGCAGCCGGTCTACCCGACCTCCATCTACGAGTTTCTAATGGCGGCCGCCATCTTCGGCATCCTGTGGGCCGCGCGCAAGCACCCGTTCCTGAACGGCTGGCTCTTCTCGCTCTACCTCGTCTTCAACGGCGTCGAGCGGTACCTCATCGAGCAGATCCGCGTCAACAACATGCTCGATTTCTTTCTCTTCCGCGCCACGCAGGCCGAGGTGATTGCCGTGCTGACCGTGCTTGCAGGCATTGCAGGGCTCGTCTACACGTCGCGCCAGCGGCGCGAGGACGCGCCATCGCCAGCCGATACCTCGCCGGAAGCCGAACCGGCTGCAGCAGGCTCGTCATGAAGGAAGAACGCAACGACACGTCGCTCGTCGTAGGCCGCAACCCCGTGCGCGAAGCGCTGGAGCGGCGGCCCGAGCAGATCGAGAAGGTCATGATCCGCCGCGGCGTGAGCGGGGCGGCGATCGCGGCCATCCGCGACGCCGCGGCGGCGGCAGGCGTGCCCGTGCAGCACGTGCCCGAGGCGCGGCTCCACCACGAGGCCGGTGATGTGAACCATCAGGGCGTGATCGCCATGGCCGCGCCGGTGCAGTACCGGATCGCCGACGAACTGCTGGCCGAGATTGCGCCGTCGTGGGACGCCGTGCGCGCGAAGAAGCCCCTCCTGCTCGTCATCGATCGCGTCACCGACCCGCGCAACTTCGGCGCCGTGCTTCGAAGCGCGGCGGCCGCGGGTGTCGACGGCGTATTCGTCCCGAATCAGCACATGGCGCCGCTCAACGCCGCGGCCATCAAGGCGAGCGCCGGCACGGCGACGCGCGTGCCCATCGCCCGCGTGAACGACCTGCCGGCGCTCCTCAAGCAGCTCAAAGAGCGCAGCTACTGGGTGATCGGGGCCGACGGCACGGCCGACACGAGCGTCTGGCAAATGGAGTGGGACCGCCCGACCGTGCTCGTGATCGGGAGCGAGGGCGAAGGACTGCAGCCGTCTGTGCGCGAGGCGTGCGATCGGCTCGTCGCCATTCCGATGCGGGGCCCGGTCGAGTCGCTCAACGTTGCTGTGGCGGCCGGCATTCTGCTCTTCGCGGCGTCGCGGCCCCGGCTCGAGTCGACGCCGGGCCCGGACGCCTAGCGCGGCGGCCGAGCCCTCAGGCCGTCGCCATCATCTTCATCATCTTTGGCGAAGCGCATCGAGCGGGGCGTGCGCCATCTGCACCTGCGGGGCGTCGCCGACTTCGCCGACCCACGCCCAGTAGACGCGATCGCCGGCGCGCACCATCCGGGGCATGCCCGTGCGCCGGCTGCGTGACACCGCGGCCACCGTGCGTGGCATCCCGGCAGTTCCATCCGGCTGGACGTGGCGGACGCGAAGGGCCGATCCGTCCCCGTTCTGCCCGATCCAACTCACGAGCGCCGAGCCATCATCCAGCAGGACAACATCCACGCGGCCGGTGGGGCGGTTATCATCGACAACCACGGGATCGCCAAAGCGCTGACCGCCGTCATCGGAGAAGGCAGCCTGCACGCGCGGCGACCCGTTCGGGGCCGTGAACCAGGCGGCCACGACCCGCGCGCCGTCGGCATCCAGCGCAGGACCGTTGACCGGGCAGCCGCTGATCTGCCAGCCGTCGTCGTGCAGCAGATACGGATCGGACCACTGCGTGCCGTCGAACCGGATCAGGCCAATGTTGCGGATTTCGTTGGCGCTGCGATTGCGGTAGGCCACCAGAGCGCCGTCGGTCGTCCGGACGGCGCTCGTCGGGCAGCACTCGCACACGCGATCATCGAGGAGCGTCGCCTGCTCGATCTGGCCGTCCGGCGTGAGCAGCGCGCTGCGGAGCGTCATCGGTCCCCCGCCGTGGCCGCCGGCCTCAGGGTCCATCCGGCGTCCGTCCAGCCAAACGGCTAGCACGT
>JAAAPH010000138.1 GCA_009908415.1 Bacteroidota bacterium | reverse complement strand
AAGCCAGTCGGCGAGCGAGCGCGCGGGGCGACCAGGCCGTCACCTCGCGCCCATCGAGCTGCAGCGTGCCCTCGTACGGGAGCACACCGCTGATGGCGCGCAGCAACGTCGTTTTCCCGCTGCCGTTGGGGCCGAGCAAGCCCACCCAGGAGCCCGTTTCTAGAGCAAAGTGTAGGTCGCGCAGGATCGGCTGGCCGTCCAGCGTAACATGGAGGTGCTGCGCGGTGAGAACGGACACGGCGTGCGGTGGAAGGGTCGGTGGTGCGGAAGGCACAAAACGAACGAGCCGCCCGCAGATGGGTTCGGTAGATATCACGGGTTGGTTGCGGTTGCGCGAATCAGCCGGTCGGCCGGGCCGGTTCATCCACGCACGTTGCATCGATTAATAGCACGTACTGCCATGACCGCTCTCTCCTTGGTGTTTACGCTCGGGTTGGCCGCGTCGGGTCCCATGCCGCAGGGCACAGCCCCGTCGGACAGCATCGAGTTTCGTCTCGAAGACCATCGCTGGACGCACCGGCTCCTCTTCGTGTTTGCGCCCTCACGCGATGCCGCATCATACGTCGAGCAGGTGAAGCGGGTGGCCGGCACGCAGGGTGGATTCCGGGAGCGCGATCTGCTCTTGATCGAAGTCATGGCGGACGGCCCGAGCCGCGTCAGCACCGACACGCTCTCGGCTGCATCCGAGCAGCGCCTCCGCGACCGTTTCGATGTGCCGCCGTCGGCGTTCCGCGTCGTGCTCGTCGGGAAGGATGGCACCGAGAAGCGTCGCGACGAAACGCCCGTGACGGCGCCGTCCATCTTCGAGACGATCGACGCGATGCCGATGCGCCAGCGCGAGATGCGCGAAGACGACGGCGGCGGATGATTTGTGCCTTGAGGGTTGTGCCTTGAGGGTTGTGCCTTGAGGGTTGTGCCTTGAGGGTTGGAACGGTATTTCGCTTCGCTGTCCGTTCCGCTTCGATGCTCCGAGCCCTCGGGTCACCCTCTCTCCGACGCTTCGGCTCCTCTGCACGCAAGCTCAGAGCCCCATCTGGATGCCGAGAAGCCAGCGGAAGGCGAACTCTTCATCGTCCGCTTGCGTCAGGCCCGGATCACTCGCCCAAAGCGGAAAGCGGGCCGTGATCTGGAGGTTCGACAGCACGTCCGATTGCGCCGTCCACCGGTCCAGCGCGTTCAGTTCGGATACGTCGTAATCGACGGACACGCCGGCATCAGCCAGCAGGTTGTCGGCGTCAAATCCGGCCAGGAAGGCCCCGCTCGACCACGCGTTTCCGATGCCGGAGAAAAGACCAAAGCGGAGCGGGCGGACCAAACTATGGCCGGTGAACGAGGGCGTATGCAGCAACAGGCCGCCGGCGATGATGCGGCTCCCTGCGGGGCCGGCGGCCGTGCTGAATGGAAACGCGCGAAGATAGGCGACCGGTCCGGACGGGCTGACGCCCACGAGATGGGCATCGCCGGCCGGGTCGGCAAACGCTGCCGAAACGTTGCGAAACGCCGCGTTCCGCCAGAGCGATTCGAGGGACGGGCTGCCCAGCCGGAAGAGCTTGTGCCCGGCCAGGTTATCGGGGCCCAGCCCCAATTGGAAGGTCGCCTGGCCGTGGAACGCGCCGAGCGCAACGGACTTGCCGGCACTCAGGGAAAAGCGGTTCGCGCTCTGGACCAACCGTCCCGACAGGCGGAACGGAAAGCCGGTGTTACGGATGGATCCGCCGAACTCCAGGCCCACAGCCAGCCAGTCCACGCCCGATTCCACGCGGTATTCGGCCTTGGCCGACATCAGGTGGGTCTGCCGAAACGGGTTGATGCGGGTCGTCACTTCCTCAATGGGCGACGAAGGACCGGTTCTGAACGGCGTCTCGGTATCGGTAGCCCCGAAAACGCGATCGGTGGGATTATATTGATGCATCAGTTGGACCGACACGGTTTGCTGGGCTCCGCCCGTGAAGGCCGTGATGGGCGGGCCAAGGGGCTTCTCAACGGAAACTGCATTTTCAAGCAGTCCCAGATGCTTTGTGGCGGAGAGAGAAAAGGTCGCACGAGGGCCCAGCGTACGAAGGTCTTGCGTATAGGTCAGGGCATAGTCGATTCCATCGAACCCGGAGATGTCAGCGGGAACCAGCGGGTCAGACACAGTGAGGCCGGGCTGGGTAGGGTCGAACTTCGGGGCGACCGTCGGCTCGTCGCCGCCGCTGAAGAGCACCTCGGGCCAGAGCTTGACCGTGCCCTGCAGCTGGTGCTGCCCGAAGATGTAGCGGCCGCGCACCTGCAGGCCCGCGCCAAAGCCGAAGTCATCGGCGTACTGGACGAGCGGGCGGTAGCCGATGCCGTAGTCGAACCACGATGGCCGGGCCGGCTGGAGAAATTCCGTGCGCCGGGGGAAGCGATCCGAGTTGTTGAGCCGGTTCACGTCGGGCGTCCGGCCCTCCGGGTCAATCTCGACAGCCGTAGCCTGGGCGGGGAGCTCCACGGTCAGCGTGTACTCAGGGAACGTCCACAGCCAGGGGTCGGCCACAATCCAGTCGTTGGGCACCGGCTTGTGCCCCTGCATGATGCCGAGCGGCACATTGACCCACTGCGTCGAGCCGTCGGCCAGTGTGAGGCGCAGGTCGACGGGCATCACAGCCTCGTCCTTGCGTTCCAACTGGACGGTAGCCGTCCACGTGTCGCCGCTGCGCTGCTGCGTCAGATCGGTGACGGCGTAGTCGAGCGTGCGCGTCATGTTCGTGACCTGCTCGAAGTACCAGTCGAGGTGGAGGCCGCTTACGTCCTCGGCGAACGCCTCCAGGTCGTAGGGGTCGGGGTGCTGAAAGGTGCGGCGACGGACGTACTCCTTGAGCCACTGGTCCCGCATCGGATCGGAGATCACATAGCCCAGCATGTCGACGAGCATGGCCCCGCCCGGATACGCGGCCACACCGTAGGCCGTATTGGTGGTGAACCAGTCGGAGGGTGTGCTGAAGCGCTCGAAGATGCCGGCGTGCTGCGCGTTGATGACCGATAGCGCGCTGCGGCGGTGCGACGGATTGTCGATGCCGCGGACGTGGGCGACGCTCTCCGTGGTCGCGTAGGAGGTGAAGCCCTCGTCCATCCAAGCATAATCGGCCTCGTTGGTGCCGAGCGCCGCGTAGAACCACTCGTGGGCCGCCTCGTGGGCCGTCACGCCCAGGAGCGAGCCCGGCGATCGCTCGCCGGTGAGGAAGTTAATCATTGGGTACTCCATGCCGCCGTCGCCGGCCTGCGCGACGGTGAACTGCGGGTACGGGTAGGGGCCGTATTCATCGCTGAAGAACTGGATGAGCTGGGGCACCCACTGGTCCATCGGCTGCCATCGGTCTTCCACATCGGGCTCGTACAGCAGGTGGTACACCGTGCCATCGCCCACGTCCACCCGCTCGTGGATGTAGTCCGGGTCGGCGGCCCAGGCGAAGTCGTGGACGTTCTCGGCGCGGAAGTGCCACGTCAGCGAATCGGACGGGGCGTCGTTGCCGTCGCCGGGGCGGTAGGTGCCCGTGCCCTCCAGGTCGTACCCGTGGCCCACGTCGTCGGGGTTTTGCAGCATACCCGTGGCGCCCACCGTGTAGTTCGCCGGGAGCGTGATTTCGACGTCGAACGTGCCGTACGGCGCGTAAAACTCACGGCCCACGTAGGGGTCGGCGTGCCAGCCACGCTCGTCGTACTCGGCGAGCTTCGGGTACCATTGGCTCATCGAGTAGTCGATGCCCTCGCGGTTGTCGCGGCCGCTGCGGCGCGTCTGCAGCGGGACCTGCGAATTGAACGTCATCGCAAACGTGGTGGAGCCACCCGGGGGGATCGGTGCGGCGAGGTCGACGCGCAGCACGGTGTCCGTGATGGTAAACGAGACGTCGCTGCCGTCTTGCGTGAGCGACTCGACGCGGTGGAAACCGACCTCATCCGGCCCCAGATTGAAGATGCGCGGCACGATGCGGCCGTCGGGGTCGGGAAGATGCCGGTTGCGCTCCGCCATCATCGAGTTCGGGTTGAACGCGTTGAAATACAGGTGGTAGTAGACCGTGCGCAGCGTGTCGGGCGAGTTGTTGGTGTACGTGATGCGCTGCGTGCCGAACATGCGATGGCGGTCGGCCTTCAGCGTAATGTCCATCTCGTACTGCACCTGCTGCTGCCAGTCGGCCGGCGCTTGGCCGGCGGCCGGCGCGATGAGAACCAGGGACAGTGCAAGGAGAAAGAGGAAGCGGTACATGGCCGGGGTGCGGATGAGGAAGAGAACGGCATTTTGCAAGGTAAAGGAGCAGGCACTGATTCTCGATGACGACGCCAGGGTTTGGTCCGAAACGGGTACAGATTCGCGGAAGATTCGGAATCAAGTAGTGATGCGCTGCCGTTCGACTCTCCCGGTTTTGAAGGGGACCGCGCTGCTGCTCGTACCAATCTCTGGAGTTGCCATGACGAAGGCCGACATCGTCGATCGCATTGCCGAGGGCACCGGACTTACGAAGATTGAGACGAAGGCCGTGGTGGATGGCTTCATGACGGTGGTGTCGCAAGCCCTCAAGGACGGCGAGCGGATCGAGCTACGGGGGTTCGGGTCCTTCGACGTGCAGCACCGCGCCCCGCGCATGGCACGCAACCCGCAGACGAATGAACCCATCCGCGTGGATGAGCGGTACGTCCCGGTCTTCAACATATCCGCCCAGCTGCAGGACGCCGTTGATGCCAGCCTGAAGGCCCGCCCCCATTCCGACGAATGAAGTTTCTGATGCATCTATGAGTACTGAAAACACGACAACCTGTCCGGCCTGCGGTGCGCGGCTGGCCGAAGACGCCGACGTGTGCGATCTGTGCGGAACGCCGGTCGAAGCGACGGAGCTTCCGCAAGTTGAGGATCCGAACGACCAACCGGCGGATGCCCGTGCCGACGAGGCGACCGCCTCCCCGAATGCCTCAGCGTCCGAGGGGGTGTTCTGCAACGCGTGCGGGTGGGAGAATCCCCCGGGCGCGCGCTACTGCAGCCAGTGTGGTGAGGCGCTCCAAGCGATGAGCACGGCCCAGTCGAAACCCGTCGAGGCTGATCTGCCGCGCGGGGCGGACGAAGCCTCAACGGGCGCGGCCTCCGAGCAAGTGAATCACGGCGCTGCTGCTGACGATGAGCCCTCAGACGAAGCCACAGAGACGGCCTCGCTCCTGACGCGACAGGTTGGCCTCACGGTCGGCATAGCCCTGCTTGTGATCGTTGGCTTGTTCGCTGCGACCACCTGGAGCCAGCAAATGGACTGGGGCGCGTCCGATGCGGCATCCAACGGGCCGGTGGCGTCGTCCGGCGGCGCCGCGGGCGGAGGGGCCCAGCCGATGGGCACACCTTCCGCGTCCGGGGATGCAGGGTCGAGCGCAGATCTGGCGACGCTCGTCCAGAATAACGCGCAAGACTCGATCCCGGAACAGCTTCGCACCCAGATTGCCACCCTGGAGGATGAAATTGCCGCGCGTAGCGGCGAGGAGCAGCGCGCCACGCAGCAGGAACTCGCCAACCTGTACGTGGGCGCGGGGCAGCTGGGGCGGGCCGCCCTCGTGCAGCGACGCATCGCCGAAGCCAATGGGCAGGCCGAGGCGTGGCGCCGGACGGGCGACCTGCTCTACAGTTGGATGGAAGCGCTGGAAGGGAAGCAGCCGGCCTCGTCCGCCGTCGCCGAACACGTCGTCGCAGCCTATCAGAAGGTGTTGGAGCAGCAGCCTGACAACCTCGACGTGCGCACCGACATGGCCACGGCGTACTTGCAAACCAACCAGCCGATGCGTGGCGTCGAAGAAATCAACCGCGTCTTGGAGGCGGATCCGAACCACTTCCAGGCGCGCTTCAACAAAGGGATTATGCTCACCATGATCGGACGGGCCGAAGAGGCCATCCAACAATTTGAACAGGTCAAAACCATCGTCGGCGCGGAGTCGCCTTACTATCAACAGGCCAATCAGGCGATCGAGACGATCCGGCAGCGGATGAATGGCGGCGGCTCTTCCTGACACGACCAAGGGGGTGAGGGACCGGCGCGTGCAAATCCGACGCGCGGTGTTTACTATTCAGATGTTCGCAACAGGCTCACTCAGCCGGTCCCCCTACCATGAAAAAGCTGCTCGCGACCCTCGATGAAGATCGGATCCGTGAAGCCGTTGCCACCGCCGAGATGCGGACGGCGGGAGAGATTGTCCCGTACGTCGTGCACCGCAGTGACGACTACGACGCGGCCATCTGGCGCGGCGCCTCCGCGCTAGCCATTCTCGGGTTGGGGGCGGTACTGCTATTCGTGCAGTTCTACGAAGGCTGGGGCTTCGGCTGGGTGTACACGAGTTGGGGTGCCGTGCTCGTCGCGCTCCTCAGCGGCACGCTCGGCGCGTTCGCGACGGCCGCGATCCCGCCGCTCCGCCGCTGGCTGGCCGGCGCCAACGCGCTGGACCGTACCGTGCATCACCGGGCGATGCGCGCCTTTGTGGAAGAAGAGGTCTTCGACACGCGGGACCGGACCGGCATCTTGCTGTTCGTCTCCCTGCTGGAGCATCGCATCGAGGTGATCGGTGATGCCGGGATCAACCAGCGCGTGGCGGCGGACGACTGGATCGGCATCGTCGAGCGCATCCGGACGGGAATCAAGAACGAAAACCTCACGGCGGGCCTCGTCGACGCCATTGGGATGTGCGGCGACCTGCTCGAAGAGAGTGGGGTGGAGATCCAGCCCGATGACACCAACGAACTGACGAACCGCGTACGCACGTCGCGGCCGGACCGCGAGTGACGCCGAAAGCGCTGCTCCACCCCGCCCCGCGTTTCTCCGGTTCTCAACGGCCTCCCATGTCGCGCCTCTCCGTCTGCTTTGCCCTCGCCGTCCTCGTTCTAGCGTTTGCGGCAGCCCCCGCAACGCTTCACGCACAACCCGACGTTCCGCCGGTGGGCCGGGTGGTCGACCAGGCGGAGCTGCTCGCTCCCTCGACCGAACAGGCCCTCACCGCCCAACTCGCCGCCCACGAAGACGCGACCTCCAATCAGGTCGCCGTGCTGACGCTTCCCTCGCTGC